>NZ_JAAHIE010000890.1:0-2328 GCF_010671945.1 Moorena sp. SIO4E2 | reverse complement strand
TCTTTCAATAGCTCCTTTAGTCACTAGGTTACCCAAGGAACCAGATGCCATTAATTTAGGTAAATTATCCATAGTTTCTAGAAGCGTCAGTGTGCTTTCTCCAGTTTCTGAATCCCGGTGTGCTACAACTACGAAGGGAATCATTTCTGCTCCTAAAGCATCTAGCAAAGCCGGATTATGAGTAGTGACTAATATGTCAAGTTTTCTCTTTTCTCCAATTTCTTTTAGCATGTTTATCAGCAGATGTAACCGAGATGGGTGCAATCCACTGTCTACATCTTCAATTACTAATTGACTCCCTTCTGGTCGTGTGATAAGTGCGGTAATAATTGCTAAGAAATGCAGGGTTCCATCTGACATTCCTCGCGCATCAATTTCTGTAGTTTGACCAGGTTTCCATTGTTCTTTACAGTAGAGCATAGCATCTGTACCAAACTTTCCTACTGGTTCCGCCCAAACTTCCTGTATATCTCGTTCTGGCAGATATTTCAAGTAAGCAGACACCGTTGAGTCAAACTCCTCTTTTTGCTCCTTAGGTAATGCGGCTAGCACACCAGCAATATTAGAGCCATCACTCTCAATGCGATCAGAAAGGGGTGAATAGTTACGCATCCTGGCAGGAATAGGATTAAAAATAAAAATATTTTCTAGAATTGTACAAAGGTTTAGGATTACATCCCTAACATCGGCATGGGAGTCTATTTCCCTAAGTCTAGTTAAAATAGAATTAGAACGTTTCCAGTATTTTGGCAAAAAAATTTGTTCTTGAACCGGCAATTTAACCTGAATACCTTGGTCTTGAGTTCTAGGAGAAGATACTTGGAACAAACTAGTTTGAGTAAGGATTTGATTACTATCTGGTGAATAGACCTGACGAATTAGAGATTCATCAGATAACTGAACAAGTGGTTTCGTTTGTACTGTAATACTATAAAGGTAATCCGTTTCATCATCCTCTCCCTCAACCACAACTTTCAAGGTAAAGTTAGATTCTGGCTTGAGTGACGCCCACTCTACTCCACCTCGAATCCCAGGAAAAGCAGCATCCCCTGCCAAAGCCGATCGAATCTCCTTTCCAAACACTATTCGTTTTAAAAATTCCAAAGCATCAATTAGATTAGATTTTCCACTAGCATTTGTTCCGATTAACACAGTCAGGGGATCAATCGGGAGTTCTGCATAACGGAAGCTTTTCCAATTTTCCAGGATAAGTTTCTTAAGCATTTCCTACCTCAAACCGTTCCCAGCCAGTGCCTTGATAACCAAAGGTGAACAGGTCTGGATGCAAAATTTCCGCTATCATTTCTACTGAATCTACTAGTCTTGGTCCTGGACGATTGAAATACGCATTACCATCAGTAACAAAAACCTTACGCTGGCGTACCGCTTGCAAACTTGACCACTGCGAATGTTGAGCCATCTGTTGGGTTTCTTGTGTTGTGCGTTCCAAATCAAAGCCGCAAGGCATTACAATAATTACGTCTGGATCAGCTTTGACTAAAGCATCCCATTCCAGATAAGGGGAATGTTTACCTAAAGCCCCAAACAGAAGATTACCACCTGCAATTGTCACTAATTCAGGAATCCAGTTACCAGCAGCCATCAGAGGATCAGTCCACTCGATGCAAGCCACAGTAGGGCGGTGATTTTCTGAGATTTCCTGTGTCTTTTGCCTACAGGTTTCGACGCGAGACTGTAATTGGTTCAGTAGAGATTGTGACTCTACTCCCAGGATGGTAGCAACTCGCTCAATATCTGCCCAAACTTCTGTTAGCAAGTTTGGCTGCAAGGATATTATCTGAGGCTGGCTATTAGTAAGGTTGGCAACTGCTTTCTCGACCACATCGAAGTTGACAGCACAGACATCACATTGATCTTGAGTAACAATGTGGGTTGGTTGCAGTTGTTCTAAAACATCAGTTTTTACTTGGTAAATACTCAAGGCACGTTTTACCAGATTGTTTATATCATCATCAATCTCGGCACTAGGTTTGTCGCTATTGATTTGAGCCTCGGTGCAGACAGGTCGATTTTTGATGGTTGCGGGATAGTCGCATTCGTGGGATCGCCCCACAATGGCATCAGTTAATCCTAAAGCTGCCACAATTTCCGTGGCACTGGGGAGCAGAGTAACAATTCTCAGGTTTTGTGAAAGCATAGTTTAGACCTTGATAAATTCAGTGCGATCGCATCTCTTGTAGTGGACTGACACAGCTAATTTGGTGCATTAGAATCTGCCATCTCTTCCTCTTCAAACACTGGATAAAGATGTTTAAGTTTGACTCTGGCATCCGGGGTTGAAAAATGCCAAATTACTTGACTGGCTGT
>NZ_JAAHIE010000089.1:0-19757 GCF_010671945.1 Moorena sp. SIO4E2 | reverse complement strand
GGTATACACTTGCCTGAAACTCCTGGTGAAGCTGCAAGTCTTGATTCTAGCTCTCTGTAATAGGGAACAGGGAGTAGGGAGTAGGGAATTGGAATGCGTACGCGGGCATCTTGGTAGAACTGGCATCTTGCCAGTTTGCTACTATCACAGATGTGTAAGCTTACTATTCCGATAGTGCCTCTAGAAATAATGAGTAGAACTGGCATCTTGCCAGTTTGCTACTACTATCACAGATGCCTACGCTTACTGTTCCGATAGTGGCTCTACAAATAATTGGTAGAACTGGCATCTTGCCAGTTTGCTACAGTAGTCTACAAATAATGTGATTGGCCTACGGCCACGCTACGCGATCGCATACTAGTTTAATAGTGCCTCTACAATCATGCGATCGCATACTGCTTCAATTTTGTAACTATTTTTTTGACAAATTGCACACAACCTTAACTTGTTACCAATACACTTCACCCAGTAATCAACTGGTAACTATTAATCTGTATAAGCTTACTAAATCAACTTCTTGATATAAAGCCAGTGAACTGTAGCGAGAAGTAGCCTGTTCAGTTTCTGGAAGATATAAACTTAGACCACATAATTCCTTTGAATTGGTATTGCTAGGAGGACGGCCACCAAAAAATTCTCCTCCTGTTTTGTAGGAGGTAATAACTGATGAACGCAGAAAATCAGCAAATTCAGTAAACTCATTTTGTCTTTGACTGCTGCTCCTGAACAGATGACCAAGTAAAACAAGTGCATCACAATGCTGTTCACCAAAATAGTGATAGGTTGGGAGTTCTGAGTCTCTAATTGCTGGCAAACGGCTGTTGAGAATCGGCTGAAGTAACCGTGAGAGTTTATCTGGAATACCCTCAACGGCTTGGTTGTCTACCAGTGTCAGGGTGTGATACATATCAGCCCTCTCAGAATCCATGATAGCTATGGCTGCTTCACGTCCACCAACCGATGGCTTTTTAAGGTGATTGAGAAAGCTCTCGTAATAGTAATTCGGGGCACCAAGAGTCAGCTGAGAGGCAAGGGTATATCGAGCACAATTCCTGACTTCGTATACAACTTCCAGCGTAGCTTTGTTGCAATTCTGAAAGAAAAGTAGCTCAACTCGTCCATTAGTAGCTTGGTTAAATTTACTAACCGCATTGGCAAACTGGTCAACTCTCATCCAAGTCCGGGTTTGACCAGTTGTCTTGTGATCATCAGGACTAATTTCGTTAATTTTTCCACCGTGACCAACAACAATAACCGCCCAAGACTCTGCTTCAAAGGTTTGATTTGCCCAATCAAGATACGCTGAAAAAGCTGATACGTCACTACTGTTTTCCCCTGCTACATCAATCTCATTGGTAATCCCATTAACAAGCTGACGACGACGCATTTTTGGCTCGCCCCAGTAGTCTGATTGAACGACTACAGCAATTTCAGAGTTTTTCGTACCACGGGTTAACATTTCAACGATTGGCTCACCAAAACGTACAAGGTCGTTATCGTATGGCATCCAATACAAGACCACCCATTGATGACGTGATTTAGTTTGGAAAGACTGGGAACCCACGGCAGAAGAAGAATTCCTACTTACGACTCCAGCAAAGCAAGCTGAACTTAACGCAACATAACGACAGAACTTTCTTCGTTTCATGATCACGACAGAAATGTCAATTCAAGCTTTGTAGCTATCTTGAGAATAACTTAACCTTAATACCAACAGATAAGAGCTGATTCGTAAACTCGCTGTAATCCTTGTAGGATAAGGCTTGCACTAAAATAGAACCATTGAACTATTTAATACCCAGAAGACAATCATAGCAAGGCTTTCAGACTTCTTAAGATTTACTTGACAAATCAGCTCTAATATCTCGGCTACCGCCATCAGCGACAGCTGACGAAGCCAAATACCAACAACGCTTTGCCCACTTCAGCCAATTCTATCAAGCCATCAAAGCTCAACCCTATCCCCTGGACTATCACCAGCAAGGGATTATCGACCATCTCCCAGACCAAAAGCTGCTGATCCTAGGACTAAACTCCGCTTGGCAACTGGACCACCACTTCAAAGACCGTGCTAGCATCCACTCAGGTGCTCTGAGCAATGCCATAACCGAGATTCGCCGTAACCCAGACTATGACAACTGCCTGAAAATAGCGGTTTGGCACCATCCCCTGAATAGTGCTGGAAGCGATAGGATTACTGACCAAGGATTCATCGAACAACTAGCTGTTGCTGGATTCCGCTTCTTCCTGCATGGACACATCCACAAAGCTGAAACCAGCCTTTTCCGTTACGACCTAAGCCAAGATGGGCGCAAACTCGATAGAATTTGTGCTGGCACCTTTGGCGCACCGACCAAAGAACTAGTAACCGGTTATCCCTGGCAATATAATCTGCTGACATTTGAAGGTAATCAGCTTACTGTCCGCACTCGCCGCCGGGAAGAAGCTAATGGTGCTTGGAAACCTGATTCACGGTGGACTCAGGGTCCAGGACAAAGTGGTTTGGATTATTATTCCATTGAGTTCAGGCTATAATCATGGTCTGCGGTAATCTTGAACAGAGGTCAAACCAATGGTAGTTCGGCAACCTCGCTATAGCAAAGAAGAATTTGCTAGGCGTGGAGATTACATCTATCAGAGTCAAGTAAGCCCTTTGGTTGAACCAGGCAATCATGGCAGAATCGTAGCGATCGACATTGAAACTGGGCAGTTTGAGCTGGCTGATGATATTCTCAGTGCTACAAATGGTTTGTTTGAGCGACTCCCAAATGCCCAGCCTTGGATTGTTCGGATTGGGCATCGAGCTGTTCACCGTTTCGGCGCACGGAGCCTCAAACAACATGTATGATGTACGGTCTGGTAAATACAAACTGTGAGGCAACGATTCGGCTAGTCGTTGGTAATGAAAATTCCCAAAGGCGACTGATTGACGCTGTCATTGATACTGGTTATACAGGTTTCTTAAGCTTGCCCCGCGAAACCATCATTGCCCTAAATTTGCCTTGGACTGGAGTTGAGCGAGGAACTTTGGGTGATGGTAGCGAAGCCACCTTTGAGGTATATGCGGCAACTGTGATCTGGGATGGTGAATACCGAAGCATTCCTGTCAATGAAACTGAAACTGATCCATTGGTCGGAATGAGTTTACTTTACGGCTAAGACTTGCGGATTCAAGCTGTGGAAGGTGGCACTGTCATAATCGAAGCATTATAATCATTTCCCTGTGTTTAACTATTCCCATCAGGTGAGTGCGATCGCAAATGCGATTGGCCGTAGGTCACGCTACGCGAACGCATTTCCATCATTCTTCCCCAAGGGGACTCCCGTTATAGTCGTGTTAAGCAGCGTCTGGCACTGCCAGTAAGACTTAGCGGGAGGGGAATTGGGGACTGAAGATGTTGCGTATCATTGAAAATTTTTGCTAGAATAAATATATTATTGTGCTCTAAAGAGTACCGGTTTGTTCGCAAGCTGCAAAGCCTCTGCTAGAAGGATGAACCAACAAAAACCTTGAAAAGTAACCCCAATGATTTTATTGATCGGAGGGTTTTAGAGGCTGTTTGGCTCAGCCGTTAAGGGTTTTCTGCTCTTAAGAATCCCCCGCTATAATCTTCGATTTAGCGGTGGGAGTGTCAAAACTTCTCTTCTAACTATTCCGGTCTTGCCATCACTTAATTAATACAGTGGCTGCAAGTGATTAATTCAATGGGGGGCAGTGCCTAGCAACACCCAATGCCGCAGCTGATTTTATCTGTTTGGTGCACTGCCCACCCTACATCAACTTGCTGGAATGGACATCTTGGTGAAACGGGCATCTTGGTGGAACGGGCATCTTGGTGGAATGGACATCTTGGTGGAACGGGTATCTTGGTGGAACGGGCATCTTGCCCGTTTCCATACTCTTCAATTGTCCTGACTAACCTGATGTTGTGCCAAGAGCTGCTCAAATTCCTCAAGGGAGTTACTCTCAAGAGAGTGATCAATCAACTGTTTCAACAAAGAGATATCTTCTATGGCATTAATCGCTGCCACCAATTCCGGTGATACCAATTCAAACCGCTTTTCTAAAATTTTAACTACTGTCCCTTGAAAGCCTTCCCGAGATTCTTGAAGTCCTTGTTGAAGTCCTTGTTGAAGTCCTTGTTGAAGTCCTTGTTGAAGTCCTTGTTGAAGACCCCTCTTCATTGCCCTTTCTTCGACTCGACTAATCAAAGGCATCTGTCTTTCCTCCTGATAACGTTCAAGTTGTTGATTCAGCTCCAGTTCTAACTGTTCCGGTAAAGCCATCATTTGATCAATACACTGGAACAGCTTCACTATATCGTTTTTACTATAACCTTGTTCAAAAAGTCTCCGAAGTAGGTACCACTTCCATCGCTTGCGCTCCATTGGTTGTTTATGGGTGGCTTTGGTCTTCAAATGAGCCATCACCACTACTGCAAAGGGATTAGTACTCGATTCCAACACCTGCCACATTGACTGATAGTTCAGTAATTTAACTATGGGAAATTCTAGACTCAGGCGACAACCTCCCAAGCCATATTCATAGGACGATGGAGACCAAGATGCATTCTCATCTCCCAATACCGCTAAGCTAATCACAGGTTTTTCATACAGGTCAAATGCCCTGTAATGATATTGGTACATTCGCTTAGCAAAGCTTGATTCTTTTTGGCTTTGTACCTCTACATGAATCAATACCCAAGTTTCATTTCCACCACAGAGCCAGACTTGGAATAATTTATCAGCAATCCGTTTTCCTGACTCGGCTGCACCAACTATCTGCTGTAGTTCTGTATCAAGGGCTTGGGGTGTCTGATTCCAATCAATCAGAGTGTGGACTTGGGGAAAACAAAACTGCAAAAATGACTCAAAATACGCTTGTAATGCTTCTTTCCAAGGATTGTCATAGTCAGCTATGGGTTCGTTCATTTCTATCTTTTAATTCTAGACTAATCCTAAAAACTATCGTTAGCTATCAGCTATCAGCTATCAGCTATCAGCTATCAGCTAGTGGCCTTTGGCCAACGAATGATTACAAACCATCTAACGACAAAGATACAATGAATATCGTTGCTGTCATGGTAATCAGTGTATAAAATTGTATAGTAAAAGAGCAGATTATGGGGAGATTAATACTAAAATTGCTGAAAGCAATCTCTAGAATTTATAAAATAAGTTAAATCGACAATTTAGTAATTTTATGGAATAGGGATGCAGCCAGTAAAAAGGGGAGCCAGTTGCTGATCTGACTCCCCATCTTTTAAAGTGTCCTGTGTTTAACTATTCCGATCAGGTGACTGGTATTAGAAAAGCGATTGACCTTGGCCTTTAGGCCACGCTACGCGAATGGTCACGCTATGCGATCGCTTTTCTATACTGTCGTTCTTTGTGATCAAGCTTCAGCTCCATTTCTTACTATTCCGGTAAAGCTATCATTTGCTAAATACACTGGCTACAAGTAATTAATCCGATCGTGGGCAGTGGGTACCAACGCCCTCCAGCTGATCTTATCTGTCTAATCCACTGCCCACCCTACATAACATCAGCTATTCCGGTCAAGCCATCATTTGCTAAATACACTGGCTACAAGTAATTAATCCGATCGTGGGCAGTGCCTACTAACGGGCTTTCCCAGCTGATCTTATCTGTCTGATGTACTGCCCACCCTACATAAACTTCCCACTGAATGCTGATAGCTGAATGCTGATAGCTGAATGCTGATAGCTGAATGCTTACACTAGGACTAACCCACTTGCCTGTTACCTGTTAGTCTCCAAACTCATCAAAAAACAACCTACGGCTACCTAAGAATAAACCAGGGCTATTCTCTCCAGTAGAAAAAGCAGTGACTCCAAATAAATAAGAACCACTAAACTCAGGATTTTCCTTAGCTCTAACCGAAACTGTAATGGTTTGACCAGGAGCAACCGGTGGATCAAACACAACAGTTACTTGATCCGAGTTAGACGATTCACTCCCGCCAATATTAGCCAAGGTCAGGGATGAGCCACCAGCAAAAGTGTCGCCCACAAACCCACGACTCTTTCTCGGATCAAATTTGACTTTCTCGATATTAGTTTTATTCTGGGTAATCGTTACAGCTTGCAAAGACTCTCCAGCATCTTCAGGTAATCTGAGGGTGAATTGGTACGTTGATGGAACCCTTACTCTAGTAAAGCTCGTAGCTGCCCTAACTAAGCGCGGAGCACGGTTAAACACAGTCTTACCATTACCGATTTCAATCGTCTTAGCAGGTAAGCCATAAAGAGTAGTGGGTAGCAATATACCCAATAAAAATGCACCAGAGCCTACAAGACGAGCCTTAGTTAATCCCCAACGTGCTATATTATTAGTCATCTCAATCACCTCTAATCAAGAAAGCGCCCTAAACCAATTGACTGTTTAACGAAAAATTGTTAAATAACAACCAATACCCTTCAACGATAACTACTCTACCGGATTTAATATTTAGGATAAGACTCTCCGGTTAAAATTACGTGATATCTACCTTAGAAAACCATAATAAAACCGAATATAGCGTTGCTCATACCTATTAGATACAGAGGATTTTTTACCACTCCCCACTCCCTACTCCCCACTCCCTACTCCCTACTCCCTACTCCCTTAACGCCAGCCAAACCAACGCATTACTGGCACTAACAGGTAATAACTCACCCCTAGCCAAAATCCTTGTAATATAGCCAACATAGCAAAAAAAGTCATGGGCTGATAGAAATCCAGTTTACCGGTTCTAGAAAAGGAAAAAATATTAACCACAAATCCTGCTGGCAATAGATGAGATGACACTAGACCCCCAAATACGCCACCAGTTCCTGCTGCCACCACTAAGGCATGAACGAGATTATGACTGGGTAGCCCTAATCCTAGTACCAGGAGCATTACTGTAACCGCAGTAATCCATGGCAGCAACCCCTGGTCAGGTAGATCAGAAACCAATAATACCGTAGGTACCGTTGCCTGCCACATCAACCATCCCAGGCTATAACCAAAAATACCCATTATCCCTGCCACTAAAAAACGCCGCTGCTGACCAAAGCCTCCTGCAGCCGTCAACCCCCAAGCTGTACCTAAGCCAGCCGCCGCAAACAACAGCATTTCTTGCCACATTGTTATTTGCAGCGAAGGCAAGATCATAGACAGTTCCCCAGAGAGCCAATTTGTCACTTTCTCCCCAAGACTTGTCCAATTCAATACCATAAACCCAACCGTTGCACAAAAAACTCCCCCAAAAGCTCCGAGGAACATCTCCCAAACACTATCGAGACAAGCTAGTGCGATGCTGATCACTACTGCTAATAGGAAATGTTTTAGGGATGTGATCGAATGAGTCAACCCTGTCACAGATTGTGTTAGTTTAGGGCTAGATAACCCCAGAGCAGCTACCTGATTTCCTTGAAACGAATAGACTGGTGCTGGGATAGGCTGGTAACTAGGGCTAGGAGTCATACCTAGACGCAGATGAATCTCAATGGTAGTTGTTGGTCGTTGTTGGGGTACTACGCTGAGCATTTCATCTAGCAAGTCCGCCAAGTCATGACTTACCACTGCCTGCTCTCGCCACCGAAATTGACCAGTTACTGGGTCTTGTAAATCCTTCAACTCTTGACCAGTCAGTAAATGAATCATGGTTCGACTCAGGGCATAGAAATCAGCAGCCGGTCCAATGGCTGCACCAGTTATCTGTTCCGGTGGAGAGTAACCTGGAGTAATCAACCGAGTCGAATCATTCTGAGAAAACTCAGAACCCATACTCAATTGTTTAGCTCCCCCAAAATCAATCACCACTAGCTCTCCGGTGGTTTCCCGTAGCATTAAATTTGAGGGTTTGATGTCACGGTGAATCACTCCACAACTGTGCAACACCTGTAAAATTTCTGCTGCCTGGTAGAGCCAGTCTCGCACTAATATCTCTGGACATCCCTGAGGATGATCCCTGAGCATTTGCTCCAAGGTTGAACCGTTGATTTTTTCCATAACCAAACAGTGCAGGTCTGGCTGTGCCTCAACACCTAGATCAACGACAAAATAGCTATCTTGCTCAACTTTGGGAATGCCTGGATGATCCAAACCTTGCAAAACATCTGCCTCTTGCTGAAATAGCTGCAATACCTTCGGTTTAGTATCCAGCAGAACCTTCAGCACCTTTTCTGTCTTCGACTGCAAATCCCAAACGGTGTATATGTTGGCAAATCCTCCTGAACCCAAAAGCTGGAGAGGAAAGTAGCGATTCTTGAGCTTTAACTTTGCTCCACAACCATTGCAAAAGTTGTTATCCCTTGGCTGAGGGTAGGGTGCTGGGCAATTGGGATTAATGCAATGAATTGATTCAGCAACAAATGGATGCACAATACAGCTCAAGAGACATTGTGATTTGATTTTATCGAACTTAGGAATTTTCTGATTAGTTAATTGAAATTTTGATCAAACGACCTTTAACTTTCTCCTAAGCACCACTGGCGGGAAAACTGCCACCGATAAAGTGAATATCACTGAAGGTTTCGATCCACAGACGAGCTCCACAATCAAGAGGGTTATCCGGCTGATACACAATCCGACACGGACCGAGGATTTCTACCTGGTTGCCATAGTTATTGTGGCCACTTCGTTTTACCGAAATCACTGGTAGCCGCTCTTCAGGGCTTTTGTGGTTATTGGAGCCAATTCGATTACGATTGACATTAATTTTGGCTAAAGCCGGAGGACGACTTTTACGCCAAGTTCCTTTCGGTCCCCGGTTCTTCTTGGTGATTTGCGGCAAATAGTTGAACAGGGGAATAATCCAGAATTTACCGCTTTTATAAGCACCCCTTACTCTACCGGACTCAAGCAGTTGCCGTAATCGTCGAGGAGTTATACCCAACAGAGATGCTGCTTCAGTAGTACCAACACACTTGTTCATTTGTTATTTTCCTCTCACTTAGATTACTATTCCGATATCAGTATTATAACTAATCATCAAAGAATTGGCAAGGACACAAGCCAAATTTAGGTGTTAGGTTTTAGGTGTTAGGTTCTGGGTTTTGGGTTTAGTACTTAATACCTAGTACCTAATGTCTAATGTCTAATGCCTAATGCCTAAAGAACTAGACCACTAAAGTACTGGACTACTATGGCCACCTATCCCGGAATTTCCAGCGAAGCCTTCAAACACCCCCTTGACCAACAAGCAGAGCAAGCGTTACGCAGTGTCCCTGGTTTTGACTTAGTTTCTCGTAAGTTTGTGGAATTTCTTTACGAGCGTCCCCAGTTTGTCTATCTGATGGGGAACAGTATCAAAGTCGGACCGCGCCAGTATGCCAATATTTATCACTTATTTCGAGAATGTGTTCGGGATTTAGATGTAAATCCCGAACCAGCCCTATTTGTTAGTCAAAACTCTCAGGTTAATAGCTATGCTTTAGGTCAAGACAATCCTTACATCGTTGTAAACACTGGCTTATTAGACTTACTCAATGAAGCAGAAATTCGTACTATCCTGGCTCACGAATTAGGACATATCAAGTGCGGTCACACCATCTTAATTCAGATGGGTATTTGGGCAATGAATGCTGCCTCTATTTTAAGTGAAATGACCTTTGGCTTAGGGAATATCGTCAGCACTGGCTTACTTTTCGCTTTTTATGAATGGCGTCGCAAAGCTGAATTATCCGCTGACCGTGCTGCCTTACTAGTGATAGATGACCTGAAGACTGTGATGCAAACGATGATGAAAGTGTCTGGTGGGAGTGCTAAGCATCTACAGGAATGCAGTCTTGATGAATTTATCCGTCAATCAGAAAATTATCAAGAACTAGACCAAGACAGTCTCAATCAAATCTATAAGTTTTTACTCTATAATGGTGGTATTAATCGTCAATTTCTGAGCCATCCCTTTCCAGTTGAACGCATACACTACCTGCGAAAGTGGGCAAATTCCGAGGAATATCGCCAAATTCGTCAGGGCAATTATCAACGTGTTACCAAAGAGGGAGCAGTTGACGTTGACTCCAATCCACCATCGAACAACTCAGTGAATGAAGCGGAACAGTTGCAGCGTCAAATCCAGGAATTGCAACGGGAAATTAATCGCATCAAGAAGAAATAATGTCAGCTGTCAGCTGTCAGCCGTCAGCTGTCAGCCGTCAGCTGTCAGCTTACCTGGAAACCCGACTCCCAACTCCGGACTCCCGATTCCCGACTCCCGACTCCCGATTCCCCACTCCCTACTCCCTACTCCCTACTCCCTGCTCCCTTTGCTTGATGTTGAGAATACCAAGTAGAGAGTGCTAAGTGATGTACTTCTAACCAAGAGCAGTTATTTTCCTTGGCTAACTTAGCGCAATCTTGGTATTCTGGGTGGACATTCATAATCGTTTTGTGAGGTGAGCGATCGCTCCAAGCCACTTTCACACTAATTTGGCCATACTTAGTCTGTACCTGCTGGATTTCCCGAGGTAAGATCGCTCTTTGCTGAGTCAGACGTCGCACTCCTAAGGTAGTGGTTTCTCGGAATAATACTGCCTGACAGGCGTCTAGATCTTGAGGATGACAGATCACACTCAGGAGGATACCGGGTCGAGATTTCTTCATGCCAATAGCTTGAGTGAACACATCCACAGCACCAGCGTTAAATAACTCTTGGAATACATAGCCAATGGCTTGAGGATTGAGGTCATCAATTTGAGTCTCTAGGACTGAGATAGTTTCTAGGGAAGAGTTAGCAGAAGAAGAGTTAGCAGAAAGGGGTGACTGGTGTAGGGTTTGTGGGGGTAAGTTTGACGGTTTAACCTTGAACTTGCCAACATTAACAGCTTCTGAGGACTCACCAATCCACAATCGCAACATATTGGGAATGGGTAATTGTCGAGAACCGGCACCATTACCTATTTTTTGGATAGTCATTGCTGGTGGTGAACCAAAGCTAGTGGCTAAGGTAACGGCAATCGCTGCTCCCGTTGGTGTTACTAATTCCCGCTCAATCCCATTACTGTAAACTGGCACCTGACGGGATTCCCACAATTTCAGTACTGCTGGTACTGGCACCGGTAGCCGACCATGAGCTGCCCATACTGTACCGCCACCAGTGGGGAGTGGGGAACAATAGATTTGGTCAATTCCTAGCCAATCTAAGCCTAAGCAAGTACCAACTATATCGATAATGGCATCAGTAGCGCCTACTTCATGGAAGTGAACCTTGTCTGGGGAAATACCATGAACGGCTCCTTCGGCTTCTGCTAGTTTCCGGAAGATAGCAAGAGTCCACTGGGATACTCTTGAGGGTAATTTTCCTGCTGTAATTAATTTTTCTATGTCTGGTAAGTGTCGTGTGGGATGATGATTATGATTCTGCTCAGGTGTACTGATCTCTGTTATGCCTGACCTGTGTTGATGATGGTGTTCATGGCCGTGTTCATGGTGGTGTTCATGGCCGTGTTCCTGTTGATGGTGATCATGCTTATAGTTTTGATCTGGTAAATCTACATCAACTTTGGTTGCCAACTGACCATTGTGGTGTACTTGGCTAAGTCTTAAGTGATACTCTTGCTCAATTCCGAGTCCTGCTAGCTTGTCCACTAAATATTCCCACGGTACACCCGCAGAAACTAGTGCTCCTAGGCACATATCACCAGCAATTCCAGTGGGACAATCTAAGTAAGCTAGCTTTGTCATTCTAGATCTTCTTGATTAAGACAAATTAATTAAAACAAATTAATTAAGACAAAAGGATTTGGAGCAATTCATCCCCCACAAACCCTACAGGTCTATATCAGGGAATTATGGCCAGATCTTGCTAACTATACTGACATCTGAGTCAGAAAAAGCCAAACTGGCAACACACTTAGGTCGGAGTAGTTTTTAATCCTTTGGCAGAACCGTGTCTATGTCTGGCCTTGGTGAATTTTCCCAAGGCTAGGCTTTAGCAATTCAATATTGACGAATTCAACAATATTTATGGCTACTATTTATACTATCCATCCGGAAACACCTCAAATACGTCGAATAGAGAAAATAAGAGAGTCTCTGGAAGATGGTGCAGTGATGCTCTATCCCACTGACACTGTCTATGCCATTGGTTGTGATGTACATGTGAAGTCCGCAGTGCAACGAGTTAGGCGTTTGAAGCAACTATCCAATGATAAACCCCTGACGTTTTTGTGTTCGTCTCTGTCCAATATTGCTAAATATGCTCGGGTAAGTGATCCAGCTTACCGGATTATGAAGCATTTGATTCCGGGACCGTATACGTTCTTGTTACCAGCAACCAAGTTAGTACCTAAGCTGGTGATGAGTCCCAATCGTAAAACTACTGGTATCCGAGTCCCAGATCATAACGTTTGTCAGGCGTTGCTTTCAGCTCTAGGTCATCCAATTATTTCTACCTCAGCTCATCTACCGAATCAGGATGGTGACACTCCAACGGTGGGATTGGAACGGGCTAAACTATTTGATGCTCTCGATGGTCTAGTAGACATCATTGTGGACAATGACTTAGAACCGGGATTTCAAGTCTCAACTATCCTCGACCTGACTAGTTCAGAACCGATGATGGTGCGGCAGGGTTTGGGATGGGATGAAGCGATCGCTTGGATTTAGCTAGTGCTTTAGCTAGTGATTAACTAGTCAGCTCAGGTTGGGAGGAAGCGATCGCTTGGATTTAGCTAGTGCTTTAGCTAGTGATTAACTAGTCAGCTCAGGTTGGGTAATGAGAGCATCAAGCACTACTTGACTACAACAAAACCTTAGTCGTTTACGGAAAAGTCATCACTAGTTCAGTCAGTTTCTGGATTGACCACTCCTCAGGTTTTGGTCATCCTGAATCATCTTGATGGTTGAAAGTATTGAACGCTATATATAGTAAGCATTTCAGCGTTATGTAATCCTACGGAAACTACAGGAGTGCTGGGGGTCACAACTAGTCAGCTTAGAGTAGTCACACACTCACCGAACCAGGGCTAGACTCACGAGTCTACATTTAGGGTGGACAAGGACAAAGGACAGCGGACCACTCCAAGGTTTGTAGATCACATTCACACACATTTCCTCTGTTGCTTGTTTAATGGCAATTCTGTGAATCTATTTTTGGGGGCAATACCATGCAAGTTAAAACGGTTACTAATAATCAAAATTCCGCCACTAACAATCAGGCTCCGGAAATTACTCTAGATAATCAAAACCAAAACTTGACCCAGGTCTTAGTGGAGGAACTCCAGTCGGAAATTGGAACTAAATCCAGGAGTATTCAAGCGGTTGCCCACCGGATCACCTTGGAGGTAGAACGGATTTGTACTAAGAGCGATCGCATCCAGAATTCCGGTGAAATTGATACTTGGAAGTTGAATCTAGCACGTCATCGACTGCACAAATGTCTGTCATACTACAAACTAGGTTCTCGGCAGGGTCGTGTGGAACTCCATAGTAACCTGAGTACCATGGTTTATCGCCATGTGGCACCGTCCCAATCTCAGTTAAACTTTTCTGCTCGATACAATTTGATTGAGGACTTTTTACAGGACTTTTACGCTGAGTGCCTCAAAGCCTTCCGCCGGGAAAATCCTGTCGATTCTGACTACACTCCCCGTACCCAGCTAGAACTAGCGGAGTACATGGGCTTTAGTGAGCAATATGCTAAGCGACGCATTACCCTACGTGGTCGCGGTAGCCAGCAGTTGATTGTACTCAGAGCACAAAGCTTTTCCCGACGTCAGCCTAATGAAACCCCTGTGGATATTGAACAGGCTGTGGAGTATGGTAGGGATGAAGAAGCCCAAGAGCACAACCGTTCAGCTACTGCACAACAGGTACGTTCAAACCTGATTGAGAAAACCATTGACCCCAGCGATGCTGTTTTACGCGATCGCATTATCTCTGAGTTGATCAAATACCTAGAGTCTAACGGTCATAATGACTGTGCTGATTATCTAGTGCTAAAGCTACAAGACCTGGCTGCACCAGAGATTGACGAAATCATGGGTCTGACACCCCGTCAGCGGGATTATCTACAACAGCGCTTTAAATACCATGTAGAAAAGTTCTCTCGTTCAGCTCAGTGGAAACTGGTACACCAATGGCTAGGAGCAGACCTGGATCAAAAACTAGGGATGTCATCGAAGCAGTGGGATATCTTTGTGGCCCAACTCGATAGCCAACAGCTAGCGTTACTGCCCCTGAAACAGGCGCAAAAGAGTGATCAAGAAATTGCCAAAGCTCTCAAGTGTACCCAAAAACAAGTGCAAAAGCGCTGGACTAAGGTTTTGGAACTAGCTTGGAAGACTCGTAACTCAGAAATTGGCCATGGTAATTAGACTTAAATCTCCTTCTGCAACCAAGTAAGGAGGAGAGTTAGGTAAAGCTTAAGTAGTTAAGCCAACACCGACAAAGTATTAAGTTTGCTATGGTTATGTTAACAATTGAAAACTCGTACCGCGTATTTCTATTTATTTTTATTCTAGGTTTTAGGCTAATGGAGTTCGGGATTAGGTACACCAGGGGCAGTTGAGAGCTTTCGTGCTCAAGTCGGGGCGCTTCATACGCTTGTCAGAAGCATAGAGCGATTTAACCTAGAGCGATTTAACCTAGAGCGATTTAACCTAGAGCGATTCAACCATTGGCCTAGACCCTTAAAAGTATTTCGCGGCTGCAGATCCAATCTGGTCAATCAACCTATAGTCATTACAGTAAGTATCTATGGTAGTCAATATTGCTCAAGGGTCTGCTTCACCTAAGATAGCAGCAAAAAATCAACAAGCTCTCCGGCAAGTGTGGGAAACGATTGAGCCTGATAGCTGTCCCTATCGCTACAATTTCCATATGCACACCATTTACTCTGATGGTCGGCTCAAACCGGAAGAGTTGATTAAGCAGGCAATTACCATTGGTCTCAAGGGACTTGCCATAACCGATCACCACTCCGTTGCTGGTTATCAAGTTGCTCAAGCTTGCATAGAAAAATGGCAGCAGGAGTCATCTTTCTGTGATTCATTACCCCACTTCTGGACTGGTGTCGAAATTACCGCCAACCTCCTTAATGATGACGTTCATATCCTTGGCTATGCTTTTGAGCCAGAACATCCTAGTTTAAAGCGCTATTTCACTGGAACCGCACCGACCGGTAATGATGCTGAGGCTGGTGCAGTGATTGATGCTATCCATCAGGCCGGTGGTTTAGCAGTGTTGGCTCATCCAGCCCGTTACCGCAAGTCAGCAGATGAGTTAATTACTGCTATAGCCAACTTAGGCATTGATGGTGTTGAAACTTACTATGCCTACACTAATCCTGAACCCTGGGAACCTAGTCCAAAACAAACTAAGCTTGTGTTGCAGTTGAGTGCTACCTACAATCTATTTAATACCTGTGGCACTGATACTCATGGGTTAAGCTTGCTCAAGCGTATTTGAAAGGGAAATCTAATTAGACTTCTGTGGTTGTAGTTGGTATCACTAAACAACAACTTCAGCCGTAAACTGGTATACATTTAGCGATACATTTACAAGTGTCATTTGAGATCTAATTCTCATCTCAGAGGTTGACTGGTTACGGCTGGGTTGTTATGAAGGCTGGGCTATCTTAAGCCGTGGGGGAAATGGGATGCTCCAAAAGAGCCGCTACGGGAACGCAAAAGCAGCAGAATAAAGCATAAAAACTTTCCGCTCATCTATTCGATACATATAATAGTTAATTTCTCAACGTCTATTAATTGACTGATATTTCCTATTGATGGTACTTTTCGCATCCATACTGTGACTAGCTTTATATTTCTGGGAATTATATAACTAAGCCTGAGATAGCTCAGGTAGCTAGGGCTTGAGACTATAGCTCCAGCCACGACCGTTTAAGCCATTACATGGTGATTGGCAGTCGGAAAATCAGCTGGATAAGTTTCAGCTCAAACTCTGAATTGAGAAAGTGGTGCGACAGGCGCGATGTTCTGTCGCCAAGGGAACGCGCACCAAGAGATAGGAAGGAAAAAACCGTTTTTGGAGAAGACTATGATTAAGCCAGAAAAAGATTTTTGCTTCTGTACTTTAGCTCTCCGTAGTAAGTATCGCTTTCTTGCCAAAGAACTAGCAGGAGATTTAGAAAAGTATGCTCCAGGAAAATTATTAATAGTTGCCACCGATGATGTCAAGGATTTTGATAACTGTAAGAACGTTTTAGCGTTTAAACACCAGCAAACAGGAATTCTTCATTGTTATCATGACAAACGCTTTGAGATTGAGAAGGCTTTGTCAAAGTTTCCTGTCGCCATACAAATTGATGCTGACACCAGGATTATAGGTAGCTTACCTGAAACTATTGAAGTACTGCCTGGAATTACAGCAGGACATCAAGGAAATATTATCGAGCATATACAAAACTATAATCCAGAAAGATTAAAGCCCCTTAAACAGATAGCCTCTAAGTTAGATATCTGCTTAGACAAAGCAATTTATATAGGAGAATCTTTATTTTTTGTTTCTAGAGATGGTGGCAAAGAAAAAGAATTTATTAAACAATGGGGTATGATCGGGCGCTATTTTGAGTTACAAGGTATTCATGGTGGCTCAGGTATTACCTTAGGACTGGCTGCTGCTAAAGCAGGATTCACTATTAGCAGAAGTTCTAGCTGGGACAGGATTAATGAAGTCAAAAAACATCTAGATGCTTCTCATGAGAAAAAACAGAAAACGTTTTGGGCTTCCTTGAAACGCAAACTGGGCTATCACTATAATTTTAATCGAGCCAGAGTAGCAGCATTAAAAGATTTTGAATTTTACTACCGATAATATAGCTATCAAGTGGGTGAGGTACTTTCGTTTTAGGGAGTAGGTTTTAGGGAGTAGGTTTTAGGGAGTAGGGAACTTCCGATCAGGGAACTTCCGATCAGGGAACAGCGATGTAGTAAGGTCTTGGGAGTAACCCCCAAGACCTCACTGGCGTGGTTCCACGGGGCTGTGTGCCGAACACCTCGATTCTCATGATAGAGACACTACGTGAAAGCAAACAACCCCAAAAGCATTAGGGACGACATTAATAAGCCATTTGCTTCTTGAACAATAATGCAATCAGTGCCTATATAGGAATCCGTGTAGAAGTTGTAAAATGATTTAGGGTTCCTATATATTTTTTATGGGGAGAGCCTTTCCATTGTATAGTAGTACCAATGAAAAGGATCACTGCAGTTATGGATACGGTCGTTATTCTAGCTTATTTTAATTTTTCAAATAGTGAATCCAGGTATATTGCTCTTGTCAAATCACTAGCTTGCTTAAGGAACCAAAAAGTTGATATAATCCTGGTTTGTTATGGCTTAGATACTGACAGTATTGTTTCCTCGGAGAATCTTAAAATCATCAAGATTCCCTCGGCTTCCGTAATTTGGCAAAAAGAAAGATTCTATAACGTAGCGTTATCCCATTTGAATGAAAAGCATAAATATGTTGTTTGGGCTGATGCAGATCTCCTTTTTACTAACAAAGGTTGGCAAGAGCAATTAAAAGAGAAACTGGAAAGCTACCGACTGGTTCATATCTTCAATCGAGTTGAAGATGTAAAGCTTGAGAATGGGCATTTTTCCCTAACTGGACTTAGCCGCAAATCCGTGGTCACGAGTTTTAATCGCGATATTACAGTTAAAGATTATTTCAGTAAAAGTGGCATCAGCTTAAGTCTTGGATGTAATCCGGGCTTTGGATGGGCGGCAAAGGCAGCCACCATAACAGAGATAGGCTTCCCCGACTTTATGATTTTGGGGGGTGGCGACAAGGTTTTATTGGCCTCTGCTATGGGATATCATTCGACTCTTCTAAAGACGCTTTTTTTTAATCATACGTTTTATAATCTATATCATTCTTGGGGAGACAAAGTTTTTCATACCATTAAAGGAGGAGTTTCTTACCTAGAAAATACGATTTATCATATTGTTCAGGGAGATTATAAAAATCGTCGCTATTCTGATCGCCACAAATTAATTCAGGATGATAATTTTGCGATCGCTGATTATCTTACAATTAATGAATATGGAGCATGGCAATGGCGTAACGAAAACAACGAGTATGCTGTAAAAATCAAGAGATACTTTGATGAAAGAGGAGACTAAAGCCTTGGAAATCGTCTTTTATGGAACTTCTGGTTGGTTTGACAGCACATCAGGTGCTACCAATTGTGTAGGGGTATTTGTAAATGAGAGAGATATTGTTTTATTTGACTTAGGCACTGGGGTTAGAAAAATAGACAGAGAAAGCGTTCGTGGTAAAAATGTTACTGTTATGCTTTCACACCTACATTTAGACCACTGTTATGGGCTACATATTTTACCGATGTTCCAGCCTGCTTCCCTGACAATTGTCATCCATGAAAGTCTAAAGAGTTACTTGGAGACTTTGTTTTCTTTTCCGTTTGTGAAACCGAGAGAGAAACTAAGATTTCCTGTTGAGATTCGAGTGGCTAAAGATACCAACTTGAATTTCGATAATTTTACCATAAAGACTCAAGCCTTAAAACATAATACTCCAGTGATAGGCGCTCAATTGCAATTAGAGAACAAATCTATTTGTTATTGTGTTGATACCATTTTATGTGATTCTCTCTTGAGTATAACTAAGGATTGTGATATTCTCATTCTTGAATCTTGCCCGGTTGGAGGAAAGAAAACAAATGGATTTCATCTTGACATAGAACAACTTAAGGCAGTGCTAACTGCTACCCATGCTGAGAAGGTGATCATAACTCATTTTGGGGCTCGACAGTATCCAGATATTGAAACCAAAGAGTTGCTGTTTACATCTATAAAGGATTTTCATCACAATATCGTTATGGCTTACGATGGTCTGGTTATCCGGAGTTGAGATAACTTATGTTTTCAAATGTTTTTGTTTTATGTACCGGAAGATGCGGTTCTACAACATTTACTCAAGCCTGTCAGCATATCCAAAACTATACAGCATCTCACGAATCTAGAATATCTTTGATAGGAGATCAGCGCCTTCAATATTCTCAAAATCATATTGAAGTAGATAATAGGTTGTCGTGGTTTCTCGGTTCCTTGGATAAAAACTATGGAGATAGTGCTTTTTATGTACATTTAAAGCGAGATATCATGTCAACGGCTAAAAGTTATGCAAAACGCCTAGATAGTCCTATAATCAAAGGTTACTCAGAGTCAATTATCCTTCCTAAACAGTTTAAATACGAACGACTTGATCTTTGTCTTGATTACTGTCACACTGTAAATGCTAATATTGAATTATTTCTAAAAAATAAAATTAATAAAATGGAATTTAAATTAGAAAATGCTCAGGAAGATTTTGGCACATTTTGGAGCCTAATTAGTGCTACAGGAAATTATGCTATGGCTGTAAAAGAGTGGGAAAAAAAATATAATGCTTAGGCCTTCCTGAAAATTAAATGGTTATTACACCAACCGTCAGCTGATGATATAAGCCGATAGAGATGTTTCCTGTGTTGGGCGATCGCCATTGGATCTAATACCTCCAAATCCCAGAAGTCAGGAAGCAGGGTGAGTGGGGGCGATCGCCTCTACAAAACTGGCGGATTTAGCGGCAACGGTATTCGAGCAGAATTATATCAGCTACCAATCATTTAGCAGCTTTGCTAGCAAAAGAAGAACAATTTCCCCCCAACCCATCCACAATGGCACAGGTATTGCTAGTAATCATGCCAATATAAGTTCCAGTATCACTCCCTTTTTCTCCTAGACCATCTGCAAATAACTTTTGGTCTGAGAGTTTAACCTTTGCTTCTCTGGCGACAGTGC
>NZ_JAAHIE010000889.1:0-2328 GCF_010671945.1 Moorena sp. SIO4E2 | reverse complement strand
TTTTTGTTCTAGGGACGGATTGAGTTTCCACTTGTCAGTTCTGATAACTTTGGTCGGCGTTTTCACTGGTCTAATAAAATATTGCTAGTTAATATTTTAGCCTACAAAAATGTAGACGACAATAGATAGATTGATGTTCTAGGTTTTTGGCTATTGTTCTTAGCGTGGACTAACCCCCACCTGAACGAGGTGGGGGAATGCGTCTCACGTCCTGTTCAAAAAGGGGAGGCAACACCGTCTGGAAAAGGAAACACGCTACTATGTTGCTTCTTACGCCCTTGTCTGCTGAGTCCTTTGCCCAGGGCATCCCTTGGATATTGGGGTGTAGAGAACAAGGTTGATTATGTGCGCTTCGGTTACTCAGGGTGAAGATGCTTCACGTATTCCCATGCATCAGTTACCTCAAATCTTTGCCGTTGCTCGTAACTTTGCTCTAAATATCTATCGTTCTCATGACTTTTCAAATATGGCTCAGGCTCAAAGACGGTGCCAGTTTGGACTAGACACACAAAGAGCGCATTTTCAGAAATGTTATAGCCCTGGAAACAAGCACTGTCTTTAACTAAGACTTTCAGCTAGTTTTGCGTTCACAACTCATTTAGAAACGCTATATCTGATCATTGTGTTGTTTTTTTAAATAAACTTTAACAAAAATTAACATAATGCTCATGAATCACGTTTATCATGTGTATAAATAATACAAACACTAAATAAGTGAGGGCAATTCAAGGGAATCTGTTTGCAGAAGATGGCGAAGATGGGCAAGATGGGCAAGATGAAACTGGCGGAGATTTTAGTCATCGGTTGGAACCTCCGCAATTTTCCTGACCTCCTCTGACAAAATTTTATTTCTATGACAATGGGATGCACCTACTCAAATTACCCATGACTCATGACCCATTACCAATTCCTCATTACTAATTATTCCCTAGCCATTACCTATTATTCAGGGGATTTATTTGTTGTAAATCTACCGAATAATTGGTATTTGCTATTAGTTGTCATGGAGTGCTCTACAGCTTTTTTAAAGCTTTCACAATTAATTGTTGGATTTAACGCCACAATGAAAAATTGACTTAAAGGGATTATAGAAATAGTTTTTTAGACATCCGAGGAAAAAGCTTTGCTGATCAACACTCCAAGATTCAACAAAACATCGGTTGAGCGATTAGTAAATTTTTGGTCAAATCGCTATGTACCCGATTTATCAATTATTGCTTCCAAAAATGGTGTTTTAAAGATTTATGATTTGCTAGAATTTGCTTCCCGAAAGGGGCGCAATAAAACGGTTACCAAGTTACAGCGTTTAATCCAGATTAACTGTGAGTGTGCGGGAATTAAAACAGATGCTATGTTCTCCTATATTCCTAATGTGGTTAATTTGACCGAGGCTAAGCGAATTGCTGAATTTGTTTGCTCCGTTTACGAAAAGGTACTGGAAATTTACCAAGAGCAATCACCGAATCCTAGTTTAATGGCAGCAATACGACTAGGAGAGACAATTAATTTCTTCACAGATTTCTCTAGCCCGTGGACAATGGTAGCGCTAGAGTTGCCAGCTATAGAAAAGCTAGCCACCTCTCTCGAACCTGTATTGCGGCAACTGCGGCAGCAACATATATCAGCAAAAGACCGTCGAGCCATTGGTTTTGTTACCACACAGTTTCACTTCAGCACTCAGTTAGTACTCAATCGGCTGACATTGCCAGAACAAATTTTGCTCAGTCCCTACTTTAAGTTTGTCGAGGAGCAAGTTTCTATCCCCTGGCAACGAATCTGTAATGCAGCGGCTTTGCATGATTTTAACTCACCTAGCTTAGCCTTAGTGGAGCAACTCTTACCTGTTAGTCAGGATATTGCTCAGACTGTCTACCAACGCACAGAGGAATTGCACTCTGGTCATTTTAGCCGTCGGGGAGGGTTGGACGATCCAGGAATTAAGGCTTCGACTATCAGAGATTTAGAAATGTTCCAGGGTTACCTATGGCTATGTGCTTTGGAGGGGAATATGACATCAATAGAACAGGAACTGTTGCCGTTGTGTTTACTGGTATTTCCTAGCGTAGACGTAAGTTGGAAGCTGGCGGAAAAAATGTTGCAGTTGCTGGTGGATGAACTAAACGCTCGTATAGAGTCAGATCAGATGTACCTCTTGCTTCCTTATACTAAAGGACTGCTGGAGTTATTCTCTGACCTGGAGCAGAAGGCGTTATGATATCATCTAGCAGTCCTAAATCTTGGTGGCAGGAACAAACTTCGTCCCGGAAGCGGTCAGACTAGTGCAGGCAGGCAGAAATAATACCAATTCTTCAAAGTAGGACTACAGAT
>NZ_JAAHIE010000888.1:0-2328 GCF_010671945.1 Moorena sp. SIO4E2 | reverse complement strand
GAATTCCCCCCAGTCCACCTTATTTTGAGGGACGTTTTTCCAATGGTCCCAACTGGGTGGATTATCTCGCAGGGGATTTGGAATTAAACCCCACTCTGTTTACCACTATTCCCTCAGGTGCTATCACGACTCTTGGCATTAACTTCGCTGTTGGTGGTTCTACTACAGGCACTGAAAACACTATCGCTCTTACCTTCTCTGGATTAACAGGCTTACCAGGATTGGAACAGCAGATTGATGCGTTTACTCTTCCCCTGATACAATCCAGTCAGTCTGCTGACCCAGATGCTCTCTATATATTATGGGCTGGTGCTAATGATTATCTACCTACCCAAGGCAGTTTTGAACCCTTTACAGAAACTGACACCACCCTGGCAAATTTGTCAGATGCACTGCAAGACCTGACTGATGTTGGGGCTAAGAATATTATGGTCGTTAACTTGCCAGATTTGGGCAATACGCCCCTTGCTCTGGGAGTTGATGGACGTGTTCCTGGTACTACCGATGCCCTCAACACCTTAACAGAAGACCATAACTCTGGTTTGTCTGAACTACTGGATCAATTCAGTCAGACTCCCGACTCAGATGTCAATATCATCCCGGTTGATGTTAATTCTATATTTAGGGACATTCTGGCTCAGCCGACGGAATTTGGTTTCACCAATGTAACTAGTCCTTGTTTGAATATACCAGCACAATTTGTATGTGAGAATCCCGAGGAGTTTTTCTTCTGGGATTTACAACATCCAACTACTGGTGTTTATCGAATCATTGCGGATTTAGCCCTGTCAGCATTGAACGATCCAAACCCAGATAATAACCATTCACACCCAGCTAATGTTCCTGAACCAGCAATGGCTTTAGGTCTATTCGCCTTGGGGGCTTTAGGGATAGGTTCTAAGAGAATAGGGAAGAGGGAATAGGGAATAGGGAATAGGGAATAGGGAATTTAGAATTTAGAATTTAGAATCGGGAATCGGGAATTGGGAATCGGGAATCGGGAATCGGGAATCGGGAAAGACAGGGGAGTGTGGGAGGTGTGGGAAGTGTGGGGAGTTTGGGGAGTTTGTTATTAAGGGTAATTATCTCGATATGATATCAGATGAGCAACTGGCTCCCCAAGACAGCTTAGGTGCGCTTGACCCGTAATTAAATTCGCCACGGGTCGCACCTCTGCATCGCTTTTCGTCAATTCTTCTTCCCTGTTCCCTGTTCCCTGTTCCCTGTTCCCTATTCCCAACAATGACTAACAATTACGACCAACTGTTCAAAACCATAGAAGAGTTAGTTATGCACCATTCCCCCAGTGGTGCGGAAGAGGAAATTGACCAATTGTTACTGCATCGGTTTCAAGCTTTAGGGGTGGAAACTTGGCAGGATCGGGCTGGAAATGTCATTGCGAAAATCCCTGGTAAGGATGCTGGTGCTAGTCCCATTGCGATTACTGCTCATAAAGATGAAATTGGTGCCATTGTTAAACGGATTGCTGAAGCAGGACGGGTGGAAGTGCGCCGGTTGGGGGGTTCTTTTCCTTGGGTTTATGGTGAGGGTGTGGTGGATCTGTTGGGGGATAACTATACCATTAGTGGTATTCTATCTTTTGGCTCACGTCATGTTTCCCATGAATCTCCCCAAAAAGCGTTGCAGGATGATGCTCCTCTACGTTGGCAAGATGCCTGGATTGAAACGAAATGTAGTGCTACAGAATTGGCAGAGGCTGGGGTGCGTCCAGGGACTCGTATGGTGGTTGGTAAACATCGTAAGAGACCTGTGCGGCTTAAGGATTATATTGCTAGCTATACTCTGGATAATAAAGCATCCATCGCGATTTTGCTAACCTTAGCCCAACGGTTGAAAACTCCCGCAGTTGATACTTATTTGGTGGCATCAGCAAAGGAGGAAGTAGGGGCAATTGGGGCTTTGTATTTTACTCAGAATCAATCTCTAGATGCTTTGATTGCTCTGGAAATTTGTCCGTTGTCTGCGGAGTATCCCATCGAAGATGGACCAGCACCAGTGTTGCTCTCTCAAGATAATTATGGCATCTACGATGAAGGGCTAAATCGGGAATTGCAACAAGCGGCAGACAGTTGTGAGGTCCCGATTCAGTTAGCTGTTATTGATGGTTTTGGCTCTGATGCTTCCATCGCCATGAAGTTTGGTCATGTTGCTCGCGCTGCTTGCTTGAGTTTTCCTACCCAAAATACCCATGGTTTTGAAATTTCTCATTTGGGTGCGATCGCAAATTGTATCGAGATTCTTGAAACCTATAGTTCATTAAGAATTTAGAATTTAGAATTTAGAATTTAGAATTTAGAATTTAGAATT
>NZ_JAAHIE010000887.1:0-2335 GCF_010671945.1 Moorena sp. SIO4E2 | reverse complement strand
TCTTGGGAAAGAGCATCGCCGAAACTATCATTCAACGGAAAAAGACCTTTAACCACTGACTTACCTAAAGAATAGGCTAATTTACATAATTCACAGAGAAGCTCTGTTAAGATTTCTGGCTCTCCATGAAGATAACCAATATAAAAATCTTCCTCTGAAATTTCCGAGTAACTTTGAATAGCTATACCTCGTAAACGTTCATTTTGTATTAATCCGAAAACTTTTCCAGCAATCAAACACTCTTTTAATAACTCAGGAGTAAGGGTTTGACATTTGCCAATATTTTCTGTGTACAAACTTTGTTTATGATCTAATAAATTTTCTCTAACTACCAAAGACCAAATATCATCAAAGTTTTTCAATTATAATTTAAACAATTTGTTGATTTTTGAAGCCAAAATATTAGCTTTATATATACTATAATTAGCGATTTTGTTATCTCCTCGACGAGAGACAATTTTCAACATTATTTCATTGTCAGACAAGACACAGTAACGTAATATAGGAATATTGACTTGAGATAAATAATTATTTATATGTGAATCTAATAATTTAGATAAACCTCGCCTTCGATAGCGACGATCTACTCTCAAAGAACTTCGCCAAGCTTCCTGTTTTGACAAAATAACTACTTGCTGCATTGCCACAGGGATATCATCAAGAGTAACTACAAAAACTTTATTTTCAGGATTGTTAATCCGTTTATCCAACACTAAGTGCATGTAATCTTTTTGATGTTCCCAGGTATATTGACAGAATGCCAAGATAGGTTCTACATCTGAAATTTGAGCTAAGCGAATCTGGAATTCAGTCATCTATCCTTATGCTGTGGGTGTCTTTACAGGTTCGGTGCGTTACGCTGGAGCGATCGCTATCCCGGCTTTTTGCCACCGATAAAACCATGTTCCCACGATGCACCCACTTTCCATAGTGTTCTGGTCACCTCTCCCAGGGCTGATTACTTAAGTTGACTCGATTCATTAATGCACTCTGCCATCGCTTATTGTTTAGGATACAACCAGTTTGACAACACGCCCTAGTCCCAGGTCCGTAAACTGACTATTTATAATTAATTTACAATTTAAACCTAGGGAAATGCGATCGCATTTTGAGCAGATACCCACCAACAAATACCTTAGTGCTAGCGTGCTTCTCTGTGTGTTTGTTGGCGGTAAATCTGTAAGTTGATTAATATCAAAGCCGCTTTATCAATAGGTTATTAACAATCTTGTTAATTTATCATAACATCAAACAATCCTCCAAGCTCTTTCCTACTGCTCCCTGCTCCTTGCTCCCTGCTCCCTAAAATATAATCCAAAAATACATCATAAAATTGATATTTGTTATATATCAAACCCCCAAGCTAATCAATTTTTAAATTTGTAAAAAAATGTTGCAAAAATCTAAAAATATCCTTGACATTTGCCAAGTTATTAGTAATAATAAAAATGTCCGATATTTCCACAATATTTATGGGCAAAAAGCCGCGCTTTCCACGTCAACTAAGAAGCGCGGCTTATGTCCCCAGGCACAAGCTATGTGTGAGGTAATTACATCATGCCAACAAATCGCTCAAATGACCATCTGAATCATCTGATTAAGTGTCAGCGAGCCCTAGACCGCCTTGCCCAAATTGCCAGGAGCCAATCGACACTGGAACATTCCTATCCTCGTGCCATAACCGAGCGAGAAGAAATCTTGATCTACCTATACAGCAACTGCCGACTTTCCATGACCCCCCAGGAGTTTTACTGGAAATGGCAAGTTAACCAAGAAGACATCGGTAACATCTGCTGCCGCTCAACATACGCTGTAAACAGCTGGCTGGCTCAAAGTGCTCGCTATAAAACTCCTTCTTCCGATTCTTTGCATCATCTGGCCTTAATGGATTTTATATTAGAAAATTTTGAAGCAATTCCAAAGGAGTTATTAAATCAGCTCTGCTCTAAAGTTAAAAGTTGTTAGAATTAAGAATATAGAATGTAGAATATAGAATGTAGAATATAGAATGTAGAATTGAGAATGCAGAATTGAGAATGTAGAATTAAGAATGGAGAATTGAGAATGGAGAATTGAGAATGGAGAATGGAGAATGGAGAATGGAGAATGGAGAATGGAGAATGGAGAATGGAGAAGGCTGAAGGCTGAAGGCTGAAGGCTGAAGGCTGAAGGCTGAAGGCTGAAGGTATAATGTATAATGTATAATGTATAAAGAATAATGTATAAAGAATAATACCTAATGTATAATTCTTAATTCTTAATTCTCAATTCTTAATTCTTAATTCTCAATTCTTAATTCTTAATTCTACATTCTCAATTCTTCATGGGGAACTTT
>NZ_JAAHIE010000886.1:0-2337 GCF_010671945.1 Moorena sp. SIO4E2 | reverse complement strand
GCCCAGAGGGCAGCCTGAGTGCGATCGCGAACATCCAACTCACAGAAAATATTAGTTAGATGATTTTTAATCGTGCCTTCGGTCAGATTAAGGGCGGCTGCAATTTCTCGATTGCTTTTACCTTGTCCCAACAGCTTCAGGATCTCTAGTTCCCGCTGATTGAATTGAGCATGATAATCTGTTTTTTCCCGTTCAGGTTGGGTATGATTCAGTTGAGAAAACACCTTCGGAGCGATGGTAGGACCTAATTGGCTGTAGCCCTGATTCAGACTGCGAATGGCCGCTGCCACCTTAGGTGCTGGAGTGCTTTTAAGCAAATAGCCCAACGCCCCAGCCTGAAGAGACTGGAACACATAGTCATCATTGTCAAAGGTGGTTAAGACTAGAATCCGAATCCAGGGGTAGCGGGTATGGATTTCTCGGGTTGCTTGCACGCCATCGCAGATGGGCATCCGCACATCCATCAAGATAATGTCAGGCTGTAACCTCTCCGTGAGGGCAATGGCCTCTTCACCGTGATTGGCTTCACCCACCACCTCGAGATCATCCTCCAGGGACAACAGTGCCGCCAGTCCCTGACGAAAGATGGGTTGATCATCAGCCAATAGAAGTCGAATCATCGTGGTATCCTAATCTGAATACAGCTGCCTTGTCCCGGTGTGCTATCTAATTGTATCGATCCGCCTATCAGCTGAACTCTCTCCTGCATACCCCTGAGGCCAAAACCCTGGGTGGGTTTAGCAATATCAAAGCCAATACCGTCGTCCTTTAGTTCAAGGATAACCGCATCAGCAGAAGCATATCCCCGGAGGTGAATAACCTGGGCTTGACTGTGTTTGCGGATATTTTCCAATCCTTCCTTAAGCACACAGTAAAGCTGATGATTGGTTTGTAAGGGCAGCTGGGGCAAATCTATTTTGCTTTTAACCGTTATGGATGGGTTGGATGTAAAAGATTCCAGCAGCTGTGGCAGGGCCTTATTGAGATCAAAGGTCTCTTCTCGCATGGTGGTCACTGCCCGACGCACTTCTTGTAAGGATTGGCTGGCCAGCAGTTTGGCTGTGTCTAACGCTGGTTGAAGCTTATTAGAGTTTCGTTCGTAGAGTCGTTGTGCTAATTCTAGCTGCACATCAAGAGAGGTCAAAGTATGCCCCAATGAATCATGAATATCGCGAGCAATGCGGGTGCGTTCTAAATCTGCGGCTAGCAATTCAACTTCCTGAGTTAAGGCGATTGCTTGCTGACGACTCCTGTACTCAGCCACCAAGGTTAAACAGAGCAGAAGAATAAGTATGCTCATAGAAATATAGAGTACAAGGTTATTGAAAATCATATCTGCAAGCAATACTTGGGGAGCCTCTTGGATGATTTTTACTCGCTCTTCAAAAAGAGCTTTCTGCTCTTCAATTGGATTTGAGATATCACTTAGAAAAGCATTCATAAACCACCACGCAAAACCTATATGCCAGGCAATACCGGCTAAAACAACCGTGATGAGCACGTCCCGACGACGCAACAGAAAACAGCTTTTGGCTAAGTATAGAAAGAGAAAAAGATCCAAACCCACCTGAGTAAAGATACGTGTCAGTAACAGACAGCCAATTTCGGCAAAGATATAGGCTCGTCGCTGCCACATGGGGCGACGAATTGGAAAGAAAAAGCTCAGAATGGCCAAAACTCCAAATACCCAGAAGACTAGATAGTTACTGTTATTGGCCTCATAGGGCAATGATTTATTCAGGATGGGAAAAATCAGTCTCAGGGTCACCATGACTAAGAATGCCCATTCCACATAGCGCAGGATTTTGGGAATTGAAGGATTAATGGTTGAAACCTGAGGAGTTGTCCGAGCTGACATCAGCTTACTTAATGCTTATGACTGCTTCTACAGCTTATGAAACTTATGGGTAAATTTCCATGACAAACGTCATGTATCCATATGACCTTTCGCTATAGTCAGTTTGAAATGGCCTATTTAATATTGAATTATAAGCAACTATTCAGGCGTTGCTGAATCTTTGAATGAATAGGAGTAGAGTGGGCATCCTGCCCGCCCCAAAAGATAAAGAACAGGCAAGATGCCTATTCCACAGGTGCGACCCAAGGGCGATTTACTCGCCCTAGGAGGCGCGCACCTACTCTTAAAATCATTCCATTATTAAGCAACGCCACTATTCAGAGGATAAGGTTTGTCATGAAACAATTTCAATTTGGTGCAGGTTTGATGATGTCTATTAGTTTGATGGGTTTTAGCCTTGGCAATCCACCGCTGCCCCTAACGGCAAAAACTGCTAGCGCTGCTGAAAGTCAGACCGCTGTAGCACCGTTACTTCAGCG
>NZ_JAAHIE010000885.1:0-2338 GCF_010671945.1 Moorena sp. SIO4E2 | reverse complement strand
TATGGTGGCTCTGGCAACGACTACCTTTATGGTGGCTCTGGCAACGACTACCTTTATGGTGGCTCTGGCAGTGACCGGATGTATGGTGGCACGGGCAATGACCGCTATGTGGTTGACAGCACGGGGGATGTGGTCACCGAATACTTCAATCAGGGTATTGATACAGTCTACTCCTCCATCAGCTACAGCCTAGGAGCCAACCTGGAAAACTTGACCCTGACTGGTAGTGCTTACTACGGCTACGGTAACAGCCTCAACAACAGCATCAGTGGTAACAGTTCCAACAACTTCCTCTGGGGGAAATCTGGGAATGACTACTTGTATGGGAATGGTGGTAATGACACTCTTAGCGGTGATGTAGGCAACGACTACCTTTATGGTGGCTCTGGCAACGACTACCTTTATGGTGGCTCTGGCAGTGACCAGATGTATGGTGGCACGGGCAATGACAGGTATGTGGTTGACAGCACCGGGGATGTGGTCACCGAATACGTCAATCAGGGTATTGATACAGTCTACTCTTCCATCAACTACACCCTAGGAGACAACGTAGAAAACTTGACCCTGACTGGTAGTGCTTACGCTGGCAACGGTAACAGTCTCAACAACATCATCAGTGGTAACAGTTCCAACAACGTCCTCTGGGGTAAATCTGGCAACGACACCATATATGGAAATGATGGTGATGACGCTCTTATCGGTGATCTAGGCAATGACTCGATGTATGGTGGCATGGGTAATGACATCTATTCGGTTGACAACACCGGAGATGTGGTCACCGAATATGTCAATCAGGGTATTGATAGAGTCTACTCCTCTATCAGCTACATGCTAGGAGACAACGTAGAAAACTTGACCCTGACTGGTAGTGCTTACTATGGTCACGGTAACAGCCTCAACAACAGCATCAGTGGTAACAGTGACAACAACTTGCTCTGGGGTAAATCTGGCAATGACGAATTGTATGGGAAGGCTGGTACTGACGTTCTTCTCGGTGATCTAGGCAACGACATTCTTGATAGTGGCTCTGACAATGACTACTTATATGGTGGCTTAGGCAACGACACCCTTACCGGTGGCTCTGGTAATGACTCTCTTTATGGTTATGGAGGTAGTAGTTCCAGCGAACGGGACATCTTAACTGGTGGCACGGGTGCGGATACCTTCGCATTAGGTAACAATGGTTTTGGCATCAAGGTTGGCTACTTTGGTGATGGTAACTCTGGATACGCGACAATCACTGACTTTGATGGGACACAAAGTGATAAAGTTCAGCTCGGTGGTGGTATCAGTGATTACACTATGAATTACAGTAATGTTAGTGGTACATCAGCACTAGATACAAATCTATATTACCAGGGGGACTTAATTGCCGTCTTCCAAGATGACACCAGCTTTAGTCTTATTAATGATGCGGTATTTTAGCTTCATTAGGACTTAGGAGGTTTAGTTGGTATTGCCCCCATTCCCTAGATTTGGAAATGGGGGCAATAGTCTATTATCACCTGATTATCCTACTCAAAACTGATCATCCTCCTCTGACCACTGCCCCTGGGACTTAGCCGCCCTGGGGCTACTTCTATGGTTGACCTGATCACCCTGCTCTGGCAAGAAATCAACCTGCTTACCCATCTCCACTCTAACGGGCTGTTTGCGCCTTCGCGTTTAATTCATTATATATAGTTGAAATTTTTTATAGAGTTTTGCGTAAAAATCCGAATTTTGAGAGATGAGTTTATAGAACAAGCAAAAACAGCACGTAAGAATATATAAGGAGAAAACAATGGTAGTGAGATTCGGCGGTCCTGGCAACGATACACTCAATGGTGGACCTGGGAATGATACTCTGAATGGATTTGGCGGCAATGACACCATCAATGGTAAAGGTGGAGCCGACAGAACCAATGGTGGTTCTGGTAATGATCGGATAATCGACGACGATTTGGTGAATTTCGACATCCACAATGGCGGTACAGGAATCGACACGATCGATTATTCCAATGTCTCATTTAGTTCCGGTCGGGTCACCATCAACCTGGCAACTGAGACCACCTCGGTTTCTGGAGGTAATACGGAGACAATTCGCAATTTTGAGAACGTCGAGGGCTCTCAGGGGGGTGAGACCATCATCGGTACCAGCGGCGCAAACCGCCTGGACGGTAATGGTGGCAATGACACAATCAATGGTGGTTCTGGAGCTGATACCATTTGGGTGTGGCTCTTTTGGAAAGACGTTTGGTCAGGTTTAGAGAGGTATCGGAAGAGTAGGAGGAGCAGTAATAGAGCAACGAGCTTGAATTAGTCGTTTCATCAAAGGAAGGCCATCTTTGTACAAAGA
>NZ_JAAHIE010000884.1:0-2339 GCF_010671945.1 Moorena sp. SIO4E2 | reverse complement strand
CTTGCTTATTTAGCCTATTACCTACAGTACCACAAGAATTGTTGTTTATGTGAGGGGGTGAGCTTACCCCATGGATGAATCGTAGGGGCTTGCGCTCACCCCCTCACACTCCCCGATTTCCGGTCAACGGTCAATGGTCAACGCTCAACGCTCAACGCTCAACCTTTAACCTTCCACAGAGTTTTTATAAGAATCCTGCGGCAGCACTAAGGCTTTGAGGTACCTTACCGTTACTGTGGTTGGTTTTACCATTGCCATTACGGGGTTGGATTACTCCATATCCCCCATGATTGCGTTCATAGATTACATTAATCTCCCCGGTTTTGATGTTCCGGAACATATAAAAATCGTGGTCTACTAGCTCTAGTTGTTCCAAGGCTTCCTCTACAGTCATTGGCGGCATGGCAAAATACTTCATGCGCACCACTTCTTCGGGTAGCTCAGGAGTGCGATCGCTAATCAGATCAACTGGCACCGATTCTTCTTCGAGTATTACCTGTGTCTTGGCCTGATTACGGGTTTTCTGAGATTGCAGCTTCTCCTTATATTTGCGCAGTTGACGATGAATCTTATCAGCGACCAGATCAATGCTGGCATACAAGTTTTCAGTACCCTCTTGGGCACGAATCACTGTCTTATTGGCATAAATGGTTACTTCAGCTGTCTGTTTAGGGTTTATCCGAGGATTACGAGCCACCGATAGATTTATATCGACCTGATTGGTAATGTTTTGAAAATGATTGACCGCCTTTTCTATTTTTTGATGTACATAGTCACGAATTGCATCGGTGATATCGATGTTTTTACCTTGGATAACAAGCTTCATACTGACTACTCCATCTCGTAACGTTTGCGCTTGACAATAGCAGTGGAGGTTGGGGAGATCTGCTATTGGTTCTTACTCTTACCCTATCACTTTGTATTCTAGACAACATCAACTTTTGATTTCTCTTCAAATTCCTTTGCATTCGTTGACATTGATAAAATAGGGCATAGAGTATGAGATAATTGAGGATCGTGCGTAAATGTTTAATTAGTCATCAAGGTTTAGTCCCTTACACAGTGGCTTGGGAGCAACAGCGTACGCTAGTTAGTCAACGGCTCCAAGATTCCAGTTTGGATGATATTCTCCTGTTGCTGGAGCATCCACCGGTTTACACCCTAGGAAAAGGATCTCGTCTTGACTTTCTCAAATTCGATCCCAATCAGGTTAACTGGGACGTGCATCGGATAGAGCGTGGTGGTGAAGTGACCTACCACTGTCCTGGACAACTGGTAGGCTACCCCATTCTCAATCTCCGGTACTATCGCCAAGATTTACACTGGTACCTCAGACAGCTAGAGGAAGTTTTGATTCAGGTATTGGCTGTCTATGGACTAAAGGGTGAGCGGGTGGCTGGCATGACTGGTGTCTGGCTAGAAGGATGTAAAGTTGCTGCCATTGGCATTAAGGTGAAGCGCTGGATTACCATGCATGGCTTTGCTTTGAATGTCTGTCCTGACCTTGCAGGTTTTAATCATATCGTTCCCTGCGGCATTGCGGATAAACCGGTGGGTAGTCTAGCTCAGTTTATTGCGGATCTTAGTGTGGAACAGGTAAGGTTAGATCTCTGTGGTAAATTTGCTGAGGTTTTTGGTTTGCAACTGATTGACCAAGGGGAAAGGGGATTTTAGGGTAAGCATTCAGCTATCAGCATTCAGCTATCAGCATTCAGCTATCAGCTATTGGCCTATGGCCACGGTACTTCAAATGCATATGCTTACCAAATAGCTAAAGTCCTGCTACAGCATCCTGGTTTTTGGGTAACGGTATTGCCTCTTTCCACCGTATATTTGTTAATTTTTATTTAAATTTTATCAAAAAAATCACCAGCTGTTGAGACAGCTGGTATGATCCACGTAATTAATTAGAGATACGTCGTCGTTTTCCATGAGGAAAATCCAGGCTGCGCGTTCCCAAACCGACAGCCTAAAAATTTCTGCTTTAAATTAATCGTAACAGAGAATACGTTCTTTTTTGTAATTAAAGTTTACATTTTTTGGGTTGAGGCAGATTCCATCACGTGATGACGACCTTGATCAGGACGCCCCCAGAGGATTTGCTCGTGCTTATAAATCGCCATGCCTGGTTTAGCGCCTTTAGGCTTGTAGACATATTTGGGTTTCGTGTAAACAACTGGTACCTGTTCACTCTGACACCCCCGGCTGTTGTAAGCGGCTAGATCAGCAGCAAATTGCAAATCTGCTGGATCAGCTACTGTTCCTGGCTCTAATCTCAGTAGTACATGACTCCCAGCAATCTCTTGGGTATGAAACCAGAGGTCATAATCCCCAGCGGT
>NZ_JAAHIE010000883.1:0-2341 GCF_010671945.1 Moorena sp. SIO4E2 | reverse complement strand
ACAAGGACGCCAGACTATTCAGCAAAATTTGGAAAATTTGCAACAACTGTTTACTGTTCTGAGTACTACCATGGGTCGGCTACCCCAAGGGTCTGACCTAGGTACTGATAGTAGCTCTAGTCTATCTTCCAAACAATAGAATACTATTTAACACAAAAAAAAATATAAATATTATTGAGTTGATCGGCTACCCCAGCGACAGGCAAAGTGTTCAGCATTAATGGTGACTGCTAAGTTGCTCAATTCGTTGTTATCTGATATAAATTTAACCTAATTGACATCCTCCCACCGCGCTCATCGGAGATTATAGCGGGGGATTCCTAAGACTCACGACTTAGGTTTCTGTTTCCTTCTCCCTTTTTGGGGAGTTTTTCACACCAGCCTTCCGAGACTTACTCTCTTCGGGTCTTACGGTCGCTCCACAGACTGACACGGCAAGCCCTGCCGCCAAAATATTAATTGATGCGTTGATATCGCGATCGTGGTGAGTATTGCAAGATGGACAATCCCACTCTCGAATGTTTAAGGGCAAAGATTCGACGCGATTCAAGCACACAGAACACAGTTTACTACTGGGAAAGCATCTGTCAATTGATACAGCTTCACGGTTGTACCATTCTGCTTTGTATTTGATCTGACGGATTATTTCCCCCCAGTTGGCATCACTAATCACCAGGGCTAATTTGTGGTTTTTTACCATGTTTTTCACAGCTAAATCTTCAAACACGATCAATTGGTTTTCTGAGACTAGTTGAGTAGTTAGCTTGTGGGTAAAATCCCTTCTAGCGTCCTTGATTTTTGCGTGTATTCTGGCTACCTTCAACCTGGCTTTGTCGCGATTATTAGACCCCTTTTGTTTCCGCGACAAAGCCTTTTGGTATTTAGCCAGTTTTTTCTTAAGCTTTTTAAAATGTTTGGGATTGGCAATTTTCTTCCCGTCACTGGTTGTGATTAGACTGGTAACTCCTAAATCAAAGCCAATTTGTTTATCCGTGGAAGGCAAACTCAAGTTCCTATGGTCATTAAACCTGATCGAGATATGCCAACGATTGGAAGGATCTAAGCTAACTGTAACAGTACTTGGATTGCAGTTTGCAGGTAGCTGACGACTCCAGCGAATAGGCAAAGGTTCTTGACATTTAGCCAGATAGATCTGACCATTTTTCCATTTAAATGCGGATTTTGTGAATTCTGCACTACCACCATTGCGCTTTTTCTTGAAGTTTGGATATTTAGTGCGACCTGCAAAGAAGTTCGTAAAAGCAGTTTGAAGGTGTCTTAATCCCTGTTGAAGTGGGACAGAACTAACTTCATTTAAAAAGAACAATTCATCCTTTTTCTTCCACTCTGTCAACATTGAGGAAGTTTCTTTATAGCTGACTCGTTTTTGGTGTTCGTACCATCCTTTTGTTCTAGCGTCCAAGGTTTTGTTGTAGACAAGTCTTACACAGCCTAGAGTTCTCCTCAACAGAGTCTCCTGTTCAGGGGTTGGGTAAAAACGGTAACGGTAAGCTTTTTCAGTCATGTTTACATTTTAAAGCATTCCGTGTAAAATTTCAAGTGGACGCAATTCATGAGGGTCAGAAGTTACCGCAAAAATAAGGCAGCCTTTATGGTTGGTCGGCTATGGGTAAAAGAGGCGCGCACCTTTGGTTAAAACTTTGAGGCGCGCGCGCTTGACCCGTAATTTAATTACGGGTCAAGCGCGCCTCCATGATTAAGGCTGCCTTATTTTAAGGTTTCGTCTCCGGGCTTTGTGCGGAACCTGCGTCCGCACTTTATAAGCGCTGTCCCCCGCTAACCCTACGGGTATAACGGGAGTCTTCTTGCTCTTAAGGTTAATTTAATTAACCGAGTGTCTGTTAATGGTTGACGCTTAGGTGTTCACAGTCACCAATAAACTCTCAACAAAAGTTATATCCTTTAAAGAATCCTACCACTACTCTCTTGGTGCCCGTTCACCCTTAGCTTTCAAAAAGTGCGGGGTCGCACCGCAACCCAAAGGTGGACGTGGGAATATCAAAAATTATTCATAATAAGTCAATCTAAACTAAATTACAGAACTACCCTAATAAGCGCGAGTATAGTATTATGGCTCCTAGCGATGACTTCAGACAATACCTTAAGACAGGGAATATTAAAGAAGCTCTTGTCCTAGCCCTGAGCGAAGCAGTTGATTTGAAAATTACCACCTGGGTAGCCGACACCAATGCTGATTTAGATGCAGCCCAGGCAAAACCTGGTCATCGTATGTGTACCCGCATTGATACTATTAACGGTGCCATCGATAATGAAGTAGGAGACCAGTTTATCGGCAATGGTCGCTATAGAGAACTGCGGC
>NZ_JAAHIE010000882.1:0-2345 GCF_010671945.1 Moorena sp. SIO4E2 | reverse complement strand
TGACCACAGCGTCAACAGAGACGGACTGCTGGTACTCTTTTCTGATGTAGAGAGGGCAATCGAGTCCATTGAAGGGATAGAATCTGTGGTCGTCGTTTCCAAGGGAGAAAGCCAACGAGGAAAAGGACTTGTCGCCTATTGTGTCCTTGCCAAAAATGCAAAAATTACTGAAGTAGATATCCACACAGCTTGTTTTGAGAGACTACAAAGGCGTGCTATTCCCGATCGAATTTCGATTATGAAATCTTTGCCAACTTTGCCTAATGGCAAAGTCGATCGACAAAAGCTGATCGGTCTCGACGCTTAGGTTGGTGATTAGTGTTTGGTGATTGATGGATTTCACTGGTCGAATTGGTTATCCCGCAACCAATTCGACAAATCTACACTGGTGGTAAAATCTGCCATAGCAACTCCTAAACCTTCTAATTGTTCTAGAGATAATTGTTGAATTCCCTCTAGAACTTCTGAGGATATTGCACCAAGTTTGCCTTCCAGTTGACGGGATATCAGTCCCTGCATTAATAATCTCCCTTCTTCCCGGCCTTGTTCGAGAGCTTGACGAATTTCACCTTTGCGGTCTTCCATAAACACTTCTCGTTTGTGTAATTCCTCCAAGTCTTTGCTACTCATATTCGCTTGATTAGCTATGGTTAGCGCCTGAGCAATTTCCGGGATTTCTGATAAGGTATCGGGAATTGCTTCTAAATTTGGGGCTTCCTTCATAAAATAGATCCATTTCTCCGATGCCGTTTCTAAGTCTTCTAAAGACCGGGAAAATTTCGGCAGTTCCACAAACACCATGGTTAAGTGTTGGTTTCGGTAGATAAAGTTTTTTTGTTGTTCTTTAAATACAAAACGATTTAGGTATTCGTCGGTTTCCTCAAACATGGTGAAGTCTGTAATTGTTAAAGCAATCACCGGCTTCAGTTTATAATATCCTTGCCCAGATTTTAATTGATTGCTATAGGTTTTGGCAAGATTATAGATTACTCGTTTATCAAAAGCTGGAACATTTAACACTTGCATTTCAATAATCACCGTGGAGCCGTCATTTAGGATTGCCTTGACATCCAGGTATGTATCCTTTAACTCCGTAGTATAGCCAGCATTGTATGGGTCAATAATCTCTAAGTTATTTATCCGAGATTCTCCTTGATAGATTAAAGCATTTAGAAAGCTGATCAGGACTTCTTTACTCTCAGAGGAACCAAAGATTTTCTTGAAAGCAAAATCGGTTTTGGGGCTGATAAATCTCATGGTTAATTATTGATTGGTGATTGTTGATTAATGAATTTCACTGGTACAACACTACTACTTAATAGGCTTGTAGGGTGGGCAAAAACCGTTTAGTTCTTTTGATAATTCTAGATTCTATAATTTTGCCCACCCTACTTAATAGCTATATCATTGGTTATTCCGCAACCAATTCGACAAATCTACGCTGGTGGTAAAATCTGCCATAGCAACTCCTAACGCTTCTAATTGTTCTAGAGATAATTGTTGAATTACCTCTAGAAATTCTGAGGGAATTGCACCAAGTTTGCCTTCTAGTTGACGGGATATCAGTCCCTGCATTAATAATCTCCCTTCTTCCCGGCCTTCTTCCCGGCCTTCTTGTTTCCCTTCTTCTCGGCCTTGTTCCCGACCTTCTTGTTTCCCTTCTTCCAGAGCTTGACGAATTTCACCTTTACGGTCTTCCATAAATACTTCTCGTTTGTGTAATTCCTCCAAGTCTTTGCTACTCATATTCGCTTGATTAGCTATGGTTAGCGCCTGAGCAATTTCCGGGATTTCTGATAAGGTATCGGGTATTGCTTCTAAATTTGGGGCTTCCTTCATAAAATAGATCCATTTCTCCGATGCCGTTTCTAAGTCTTCTAAAGACCGAGAAAATTTCGGCAGTTCCACAAACACCATGGTTAAGTGTTGGTTTCGGTAGATAAAGTTTTTTTGCTCTTCTTTAAATACAAAACGATTTAGGTATTCGTCGGTTTCCTCAAACATGGTGAAGTCTGTAATTGTTAAAGCAATCACCGGCTTGAGTTTAGAATATCCTTGCCCAGATTTTAATTGATTGCTATAGGTTTTGGCGAGATTATAAATCACTCGTTTATCAAAAGCCGGGACATTTAACACTTGCATTTCAATAATTACCGTGGAGCCGTCATTTAAGACAGCCTTAACATCCAGGTAGGTATCCTTTAACTCCGTAGTATAGCCAGCATTGTATGGGTCAATAATCTCTAAGTCATTGATTCTAGATTCCCCGCGATATATCAGAGCATCTAGAAAGCTAATCAGGACTTCTTTACTTTCAGAGGAACCAAAGATTTTCTTAAAAGCAA
>NZ_JAAHIE010000881.1:0-2346 GCF_010671945.1 Moorena sp. SIO4E2 | reverse complement strand
ACCACCGAGATACCATAGCCCTACTTCAACAATGGGCTCGCTGTGATACTGATTCGTGGGTACGAGTTACAGCAATTGAACAGTTAGCTAAAGGTTACAAAGACCACCGAGATACCATAGCCCTACTTCAACAATGGGCTCGCTATAATACTGATTCGAGTGTGCGAGTTAGAGCAATTGAACAGTTAGCTAAAGGTTACAAAGACCACCGAGATACCATAGCCCTACTTCAACAATGGGCTCGCTCTGATACTGATTGGCAGGTGCGATGTACAGCAATTGAACAGTTAGCTAAACGTTACCAAGACCACCGAGATACCTTGGCCCTACTTCAAGAATCGGCTCGCTCTGATACTGATTCGGATGTGCGAGTTACAGCAATTAAACAGTTAGCTAAACGTTACCAAGACCACCGAGATACCTTAGCCCTACTTCAAGAATCGGCTCGCTCTGATACTGATTCGGATGTGCGAGGTAGAGCAATTGAACTGTTAGCTCAAGGTTGGCACGATCGCGTAGCGTGGCCTACGGCCAATCAGCCTTGGTTATTTGAATTTTTATGCGATCGCATTCTCCATGACCCCTATGATCCTAATAAGGATAAGAAAAACGTGATTGTCTATGGACTAGAAAACAATCCTCGACAAGCAGCCCTTAATGCCATCCTCAAATATTATCCTAACCATTCCCAAACCCGATCCTTATTACAGGATAGAGCAGAGCATGACTCCGATCCTGAACTGCGGAAGTTTGCTAAGGAGAATTTAGCATGAAGAATTTAGAATTTAGAATGTAGAATGTAGAATGTAGAATGTAGAATTTAGAATTTAGAATGTAGAATGTAGAATGTAGAATGTAGAATTTAGAATGAAGAATGAAGAATGAAGAATGAAGAATTTAGAATTTAGAATTTAGAATTTAGAATTAAGGCGTAGGGTGTGTTAGGGACGGGCTCGCCAAGACGCAAGCTATAGCAAGTGTTAGGTTGTTGCCCGTAACGCACCACCGCGTCAAATAGCATGCATTGAGATGCACCAGGCTCGCCCTCATGTTATCCTTAGCCAGTGTTGAGACAGTCCGTCCCGTAACGCACCATCAGGTCAAACTGATTGCCTTTCGTCTATACTGATAGATAAAGCAAAAAACAACTACCAATATCATGCTGGATTGGTTAGCAGCTTGGGGAATTTCTAGTGCTGGTGGCTATCTCGCCAAGGAAGTAATTGGTCCGTTGGCGAAAGAAGCTCTAGAAGACTACACTAAAGAGTTTTTCAAAGAGTCTATCAAAGAGTATACCGGACTATCGGATCAGAATATCCATAAAAAACTCTTCGGTAAAGCGTTAAAAGAATTTGTGGCTTTAGTGCAAGAAGAATTGGAAGATGCTGATTTATCTAAGCAAGACGTAAAACAGTATACTAAACCCCTCAAGCAGTATATTAAAAATCAATCCATTAAAGCTATCCTGGGCAGTGCCTTTAAGTATGGCTGTAAACGAATAGATACCGAAAAATTAGATAAGACTTGGATTAAGCTTGACTTATTCCCATTACCAGAAGGATTTGATTGGCACTATATTGGTAAACGGTATGTCAAGGAAGTAAAAACGATTATTAAGGAATCCGATGATTTACGGCCTATCCGAGATTCCCAAACGTTGGAAGCGATCGCAGAAAATACGAAAGCAGGAATTACCCCAGATTTTGACTTAAGGGAATATCAGGAAGCACTCCTAGAGAGCTACGGTAATGTCAAATTAGATAGTTTGGATACTAGTGGCTGTGCTTATAATGAACTAAAACTTTGGAAGATATTTATCCCCCAAAATGTGCGAGAGGTTCATGACTTGATGCCGGAGGCGATTCATGAACTGCCTAAGGATTATTATCAAAAACTGCGAGAGAGTGGTCAACTAGCTCAGGAAATTGACCAAGAGGAGTTGCAACGAGCTAAAGAGCGTTATTATCAACAGCCGATAAAATCGGTATTGGATGTGATAGAGGACTCTCAAGGCTATCGCTATTTGGTGGTTTTAGGAGACCCAGGCTCTGGTAAATCTACCTTGCTGCAATATTTAGCATTGGAGTGGGTAAGAAGCGATCTATAGTCATTTTTTAGCGGTCAGCGGTCAGCGGTCAGCCATCAGTGATCAGCCATCAGTGGTCAGCCATCAGCCATCAGCCTTTAGTTGATAGCACCTCAAGTAGCGTGTGCGTAGCCTAAGTACAGGACAAAAAGTTGAAAAGATAGACAGGAAAAGGGTTTCATGGAAAAAACAACAACTTTCAACGAAACCCTCATGAACCAGGTTAACTTGCTGGTGCAAACATTGAAACCTGATCTGAA
>NZ_JAAHIE010000880.1:0-2349 GCF_010671945.1 Moorena sp. SIO4E2 | reverse complement strand
GCTTTTGAGGTCTTATTTCTTCAGGATCGCAACGGGAAAGAAGTTTCCTTAGAAGAGAATGCCATTACTACCTTATTAGTTAACTTAGAAGAAGACTATACCTTTCGTTCTGGTGCTGCCTATGACAGGATGCCTAATCAGGGGGGGAAGCAGCAAAACAACCCTAATCTTTACCTCAATTTATACGTTCTATATGCTGCTAATTTTACTAATTACAGCCAATCTTTAAAGTTTTTGTCCCTAATTATCAAATACTTTCAAAGTCATCGGTTATTTGATTGTCGTAACTCTCCAACCCTCAGTGCTGAGATCCAAAAATTGACCATCGAACTGGTTAATTTGCCTTTTACTGAACAAAGAGAGGTTTGGTCTGGTTTAGGCATGTCTTATATGCCTTCAGTCATTTATAAAGTCAGAATGGTTGTCTTTGCCGATGGGGATACGGTGGAAATTGGCTCTGATGTAACTGATAGGGAAGTTAGTAGTTCAAGAATCTAGTATCGCCGCCAAACTCAAACCCAAGGGTCATCTAGATTATGCTTTATAAGCAACTCTTTGAATTAAGTATTCTTCACGACTATTATCGGGATAAAGTCTGCCCGGACTTAAGTGTTGAACCAACACCTGAATGTAGCAGGGTACTTAGGGGTCATCGTCTGATTGTTAAGAATAAAGTTAACGGAATAGTGGTCATTACCCCAGTATATTCAGAAAATTCAGAAAATTCAGAAAATTCAGAACAGAAACCCTGGGTAGAGCTTGCTGATAATTTGCAGTTTACTTTTATATTAAAACTCAAAAATCAAGATTTTATAGATTTCACAGATATTGACTGGAAACCCGTTGATAATGTTAGTTATCATTTTAGTAATGAAAATAATAATGAAAATAAAGCGTCAGATTTAGATATAATTCATACTCAATGGTGTTACATAAAAGTGCCCAGGGTACAAACTATTTTTGGCATTGTGGATATTTATAATAACTCCTCCATGTCTAAAGATTTGAATCAGGGGAGTGACTATAAAATCACCTTTAACGCCAAAAAACAACCGTGGTACTATTACCTGGTAACGGATCAGTTAACTAATGGCGATGAATTCTTGATTGAAGATAAAGATCCGACCAGGAAACCAGAAATTAAATTTACTAGATCTACGAGTGCCGACGCTAAAGAAACAGATCCAATATTTTCTGCTCTTAACCAACAATTTCCTGAATCTCAACAATATTGCTTTAAATCTGACTCAGAAATTGCTTGTCAGGAAGCTGGGAGACAAAACATTCAACTTTTAATAAAGAAAAAGAATGAACTTGGCGATCCCTCTGTGTGGATTGATCATTTACCTAATCCCCCTAATCATAACGGAATTAAAGTCATTAATGCCCTGAAATACCTATAAAAATTGAAACCTAAGGATTGAACCATGGTAACGTATAAAACTCCTAATGTTTATGTCGAGGAAATTTCTACATTTCCCCCTTCAGTCGCTGAGGTATCTACAGCGATTCCAGCTTTTATCGGTTACACAGAGAAAGCTGGAATAGGCGACCAATTAAAGAATAAACCCACTCGAATTAGTTCACTGCTTGACTATGAAACTTTGTTTGGCAAAGCTCAAGCAACCAGCTTTGAGGTAACAACAAAGGTTGATGATACAACTAAGGCCGAGGTAATTACTAGCATTGACACTCCTGAACTCAAGTATTTAATGTATTATGCTTTGCGCCTGTATTTTGATAACGGTGGAGGCAGTTGTTACATTGTTTCGGTAGGTGATTATAGTCAAGATAAAGATAAAGGTAAATTTGAGGACGGATTAAAAGCTTTAGAAAAAGAAGATGAACCCACCTTAATCCTGCTTACCGATGCGGTAAGTTTAGGTGATACCAATTATTACGGACTTTGTCAAAAAGCTTTAGAGCAATGCAATAAATTAAAAGATAGGTTTGCCATTTTCGACGTTCTGAAAGTTGATGGATTCCGAGAGGGAATTGGCACAGATTATTTAAAATATGGCGCAGCTTATTATCCCGACCTCCAAACATCACTCAACTACTATTACACCGATCATTCTGTAACTATCAAGGGAGGTGGAGGAACCACCGATACAGGAGGAACCACCGATACAGGAGGAACTACTGAATCAAACCTGAGTAACAGCAAAACCAAGAACACCGATATTTATAACAAAATTAAAGCTGAACTAGCTAAACAGCGAGTTGTATTACCTCCAAGTGCTGCTGTAGCAGGGGTATATGCCAGGGTAGATCGGGACAGGGGAGTTTGGAAAGCACCTGCTAATGTCAGCTTGGCATCGGTACTTGCGCCTACGGAAAAAATTACCA
>NZ_JAAHIE010000088.1:0-19767 GCF_010671945.1 Moorena sp. SIO4E2 | reverse complement strand
CTTGGTGGTGATGAGTGGCAGGTCTTAGAAGAAATCTGTGACAATGATGCTATGCATCTCGAACTAATGGCAAAACTGCTAGACACAGAACGCCAGTATGTGACTAGGTCTCGTCGTATTGGGATCTATGAGGCTTTGGAGCGGTGCTTTGACACTAGTTCTCGGTCTAAAGAAGATGCGATCGCTAATGCTCACTTGAAACGAGATTTAAAAACAGCTGCTGATGAAGGGGATGTTGACACTGTCAAACAGCTGGCTTGGGCAAACTTAAAATTTCCAGTCCAGAATTCGTAATCATTCAAACTAGAGTAACTTATGATCAAGGCTTTGGATAGATCTAATCAGATATTAAATTTTTGGTTTGGTAAGCCGGATGACGCAGATTATGGTAAATCCCGCAAAGTCTGGTTTACTAAGAATCCAGACTTTGACCAAGAAATGCGATCGCGTTTCCTCGACATCTATCAACAAGCGGTGGCTGGGGAGTTAGATAACTGGCAAACATCACCCTATAGCTGCCTAGCGCTAATTATCCTATTCGATCAGTTTCCTCGTAATATGTTTCGGGGTCAACCCCAAGCTTTTGCCACTGACTCCAAAGCCTTGTCTACTGCCCAGTATGCTGTTGATCGAGGCTTTGACAAAGAACTCTTACCAGTTCAGCGGTGGTTTATCTACTTACCCTTTGAGCATAGCGAAAATCTCGAACATCAGCGCTACTGTGTTGAATTATTCTCGACTCTTAAGGATGATCCCGATAGTGCCAGTACAATTAATTATGCCTATCGTCATCTAGAAGTGATTGAACGTTTTGGTCGCTTTCCCCATCGCAATAAAATCCTTGGTCGGGTTAATACTCCAGAAGAGGAGGAATTTATAAAGCTGCCCGGTTCATCATTTTAGCTTTCATCTAAACAGTTAATCCTTGAGATTTAACGGTAAACGATTAACAGCAACTATAACGTTTATCATAGTTATGATGTACACAGATTTTTTTCTCTTTTCCCGTCTTGATGCAGTCGCTCATGGGGGAAACCCCCAAGACCGCGCTGCATCGCTGTTCCCTATTCCCTGTTCCCTGTTCCCTGTTCGCTGTTCTCTTTTCCCTGTTCCCTGTTCCCTGTTCCCTATAAAATTACTACTTGATAAATCCTGTGATTTTCCTTGAACTTGTCCTAGAAAACTTTGGACCCTATCTCGGGCGTCAGGTAATCAATCTCTGTCCAAAAAGGGATGATAACTCTCGACCTATTATTCTAGTCGGTGGTATGAATGGTGGTGGCAAAACCACTATGATGGATGCGATTCGTCTGGCTTTATATGGACACCGCGCTCAATGTTCCACCCGTGGCAATTTGAGTTATAGCGACTTTCTAACTCAGTCAGTCAATCGCAATGCCTTACCTATTGACAACACCCGAGTGGAATTAGTTTTTGAACATATCGAGAACGACCAGCCCATGGAGTATCGGATTGTACGCACTTGGACAAAAAAACCGAAAGATGGTAAGGATAACTTAGGCATTTTAGAGGGAGACTGGCTGGATTCTGCCCTAACCAATACTTGGGACGAGTACATTGAAAATCTCTTGCCCTTAGGAATATCAAACCTATTTCTTTTTGATGGGGAACAGGTTAAAGAACTAGCAGAAGTGGAAGCACCACCCCCGGTTGTTGTGGAAGCGATTCGATCATTACTTGGTCTAGAACTTGCTGACCGCTTAGCCATTGACCTTGATATTTTAGTGACGCGCAAACGTAAATCTATGGCGAATCAACAGCAACTGTCTAATTTAGAAGATATCGAAAAAAAGCTCTCCTCTCAACAATCAGACTATGAACTAGCTAAACAAGAGTTAGCGATTACTCAAGAGCAGCTAGAACAAACCAGAGAAAAACAGCAACAAGCGTTTGATAAATTTGTCTGTGATGGTGGCAAAATTGCAGCCCAACGGAACCAACTAGAGAGTCAACTCCATAACTACAATACTAAAGCTGAACAAATTCGTGAACAGATGAGGGAATTAGCAGCTGGTATGTTGCCTCTATCGTTAATTGAACCCCTACTTACCCAAGCCCAAGCTCAAGCAGAAAAAGAATCGCTAGCATCACAGGCAAAACTAGCTAGAGATATTTTACAACACCGTGATCAACGTCTGATAGATTTATTGACTGCTCTGAAGTTGCCTGCTAAAAAATTTGATAAAATTAAAGCGTTCTTGGAAAAAGAAAATCAACAAATAGAGCAAGAGGCTGGGGAGGGTAAAGACGCTTGGTTAGGAGCTGAGGAAGAAATGTTTCATTCCCTAACTAATCTCTTGACTTACTACCAACCAACTCAAAAGCAATTAGCTGAAGAGCAATTAGTTAAGCGCCAAAATCTGGAAGCAGATATTAATGCCACTAAAAGACAACTAGCAACAGCTGCTCCTCCGGAATCCTATCAAGAACTCGAAGATGCACTAAAACAGGCACAAACGGAATTGGCTCAAGCTCAAGCAGCTTACGAAATCGCCAAACGCCGCTGCGATAAATTAGGATATGCGATCGCACAAACCAAAAAAGACTTAGCCAGGTATGGTGAAGAAACCATTGACCGCAAAAATGATCAGCATATGCTTACAGCATCTGCTAAAGTCCAACAGAGCCTTAAGGTTTTCCGGGAACAGTTAACTCTCAGAAAACTGAATAAATTAGAACATGAGGTAACCGAATGCTTCCTCTATCTCCTCCATAAATCTGACCTAGTCCATCGAGTTGCCATCGACACCAACAGCTTCAGCCTATCCCTGTACGACCTACAAGGAAAACTTGTACCGAAACATCGTCTATCGGCTGGGGAAAAGCAATTATTAGCGATCGCATTATTGTGGGGACTCGCCCGTGTTTCTGGACGTAATCTACCCGTAGCCATTGATACCCCCCTCGGACGATTGGATTCGTCCCATCGCAGCAACCTAGTGGAACGTTACTTCCCCGCCGCCTCCCATCAGGTGATTCTGCTGTCTACAGATACCGAAATTGGTAAGGTCGAAGCTAAACAATTACGAGACGCTGATGCGATCGCACAACAGTATTTGCTAAATTATGACCCAGCCAAACATTGGACAACCGTGGAATCGGGTTACTTCTACTCAGAACAGGTCACGGCATGACCATAAATGTTGTTGACTTTGCATGCAATTTGTCTTGGAGTGCTTCTGGGACAGGGTCTAACGTAATCCTGTATTCTCCTTCTTGCTCCAAGGTGATGCTAGGACCTGGTTGATAGGGCTGACTAGGATCCGCAGTAGGATCCAAACCCACCCTCGGATAGTTACAAGAATCGTCTTCCCCTGGTATGGGATCACAAGGGTAATAGACAACTGGACTTTGCACATCGACCATGAGTTGTTTTTGGCTACCATCTGGTAGGTAGACAGTCATTCTCAACGGAATCGGCTCTAAGATATTGACAGGCTCGCCAACAGCTTTAAAAGCGAATTGGACAGTTTCCCCAGCAGTAATTGGTTGGTCTGTATTTGGGACTAGCTGGATGGTAAGAGGTTTTGACAGTAACTGTGGTTCTTCAACTAACTCTTTTGTATTATTATAGCAGCCAGCAGTAATCAATAACGGGCTAATCAATAGGGCAATGGCGAAGACAGTTTTACGAATGTACATGGAGGTAAATCCCATCGGTATTTGCTATCAAAGACGCCAAGTTGCCCTAAAAAGTTCTAGTGACTGCTGAGTACTGATAGCTGAATCTTGATATTCAGATGGCTATAGTTGTACATCCATTAAGGTTGCCAAAATATCACCACTTTGGGCAAATACCAAGGTATTATTTCCGGAAACAGTAAAACTGAGTTCATTATTTTGGAAGACATCTTGACCTGATTGGAAGCCATGAATAGTAACTGCTCCCTCACCCTCTAACAGCAAAAACTCGTCAATACCACTGCCAGCGAAAACAGTATCATTCCCGATGCCAGCACTAATAAAATTATTGCCAACTCCGGCAAAAATTAAATCATCACCGAAGCCAGTCGTAATTTGGTCATTACCACTGCCAGCGTAGATCGTATTGTTACCGGATTGAGCATCGATCAGGTTATCTCCCTCTCCTGCGAAGATAACATTATCACCAAATTTAGTAGTAATTGTGTCATCCCCAGTGCCCATGTAGATGATATTGTCACCAAAGAGAGTAGTGATAACGTTATCCCCCTCACCAGCAAAGATTTCATTATCCCCCCTTTCCGTAAAAATTGTGTCATCCCCAGCACCAACAAAAATCTGATTGTTGTCACTTTTAACCAGGCTGATTTGGTTATTCCCCTCCCCTGCAAAGATTAAATTCTCATTACTTTCAAAGACTGTAATCACATCATCGCCAACGCCTGTGTAGACAGTATTATTGCTGCCCATACCTAGGCTAACCCGATCACCCTGATTGCCTTCATTGGCGAAGATGGTATTATTCCCCCCTTGGAAAACGGTAAGATCGTCCTTGCCAGTGCTAGCGAAAATAGTAGTGTTACCACCGCTAGCTGAAATTATGTCGTCACCCGGTGTACCGAAGATTGTTTTCATGATCAAAAGCACGCGAAACAGTTTCGAGAATGTTACAAGTCATCGCCCAAGCTGGCGTTGTAGGAGCGCAAAGCTTTTAGCCGCTACTAATTCCCATGACAAGAATTACAGCGCCAGCATTAGACATTGATCACTTTTTTAGTTGAGTAGTAGTAAACAGCAAAATTTTTATTCTACTGAAAAAATTTTAGGTGAAAACCCATAGAGCTTGATTAAATGTATAATTAACTAGGTGAAGATTAATGTAAAGATTCAATAAAGATCAACGTCAGATAAGACGATCACTTAAGGTAAGTAAATTCCCTTCTACCTTTCACCTTTAACCTTTTCCCAAAAAGGGTGAAGCAATATTTGAATCAATAGTTGAAGCAATTAAGCATTAATTTATTCATGCAACCGCCAATAAACCAGATCACACTTTCCCAAACTGCCAAAGACCAACTGATTAAACTCAAACGTCAAACCAAAATCCCTCAGTGGCATGTTCTTTGTCGCTGGGCAATCTGCCGTTCCCTCGCCGAACCGACAATGCCCTCTCCGGTTCCCATACCTGCCGATAGTAACGTCGAACTCACTTGGAGCGTTATGGCAGGAGATATGGCTGATATGCTCCTGATTGCTCTCAAACAACGCTGCCATAACGATGGCTTAAGTTTGGAACAAGAAACCCTAGCGAATCAGTTTCGCCTTCACCTTCATAGAGGTATTGGTTACTTAGCAGGGGATACCACTATTAAAAAAATTGAGGATTTGATTGCCGTGGCTGTTATCAAGGATGAAATATGAAGTGTGAAGGATAAAGTGTGAAGTATGAAGTCTTACTTAGCACTCAGTACTTAGCACTCTTGGACTCAGTACTCAGCACTGAGGATTCACAACTATAGTGCTCAATGCGGTGCGTTCCCGTAGCGGCTCTTCGAGAACATCGCTTTTTCTGATGCTGCAAGGAACGATTTGTCCGCAATCGATGGATCAGCTGCACACTCAACCAATAACTAACCACAGCACAGACCAATCCAACTGCGAAACAACCAACGAATAAGGTTAGGATAATTTCTGACCCCAATTCTGTAAATTCCTGCCAAGATTGGAAACTCACATTAGCCAATTCATCCTGGTTCAGTAGCCATTCACCGACGTGAAAGTTGAATGCAAAAATCGGTACATAAGTCAAGGGATTACTAATCCAAGTTCCAGCAGTAGCAGCTATTTTGTTACCTCGCAATAGTACCGCCAGCAAAATCCCTATAATTAACTGGAGACCAAACAGCGGAAAGAACCCAGCAAACACACCACATGCTAAACCTCGTGCGATCGCTTCTGGTTTTCCTTGCATACGAACTAAGCGCCAATATATGTATTTTAGGCGTCGTCTAAAAGTTCCCCTCGGTCTGATCGACTTTCGTTTACCTAGCTCAAGGGGTTTGGTGGCTGAGGGTAAAGGCTGTGGGTAGCTTGACAGGGATTTTCTAGACATTTTCGCAAATCAATCAGCAACCCTCTAGCAACTGGGGCAGATTATTCTGGGGCAGATTATTAGTCAGCAGCTAATCTTTACTGTAGCGGAAAATCAGCTTCAAGGGCTAAAGCCAAAGGCCAAAAGGGGAAATAAAGCTGCAAAAATCTTAAGAAATTCTATGCAAGCTTGTTGCCTTTTACCTTGTGCCTTTTACCTTGTGCCTTTTACCTGACTACCATGGCTACGAGGATCATCTTGATTCGTTATTGTAATTGATAGGGAATCGTCAATATCCGAAACCGTACCACTAGCTTGGCTATAGGGTAATGGCACATGGGTTACTATTGCATCTAAGTTAGCTTCGAGTACTTGACGGGGTTGTTCTCCAATAGTTTGGGCGATCACTGTGCTGGCTTCATCAAAAAACACAAAATGAGGAATACCATCTACTCGATACTTGACCAGTTCTGGTAACCACTTGCTGTTATCCACATTCAGCATGACAAAATTGACTTTGGTTTTATACTGCTGTTTCACTTCACCCAAATCCTTTGCCATGGCTTGACAGCTGGTACACCAGTTGGCATAAAACTCCATCAAGGTTGGCTTGCCATTGCTCAGTGCAACCTCTAGAGGGGTAGATGCTTCGGCTTGGGCTTCCAAGGAACCGAGACTAGTCTCAGTTTTTAATCCCAAGAATAGGGCAATACCCAGTGCGATCGCTACTAGGGCAATTAAAAAGTTTCTGATCCGGCTGCCACTAGTGGGTACTGAAGGGGAGGATGATGGTGTAGTTGAGTCTGGTGAATTAATAGCCATCTTGCTACAACTTTCTTGGTACAACTTTATAATTGTTTACATTTTACAACAACAAGACTTAGGCACCAACAGCCTTAAAACCCGGTTTCTCGTTATAAATCCAGCAATAGTAGGGTTTGGGGCGTAACTTCTGAGTAACTTAGAAGTAGATTAGATTCAAACGTTTTTTGTTGACGGTTGACGGCTGACTGTTGACAGTGAACTGTAAACAAGTGCAAATGTTACGTTTATTTTTACTGGCCTACTGATAAAGTTTGACAAATCACAATGAAAAAACGGGTAACCCTGACCTTTCCCCGACGGGCGATTCAGATGCCGGTGGCTTACCGACTGGCAAAGGATTTTAATGTGGCTGCCAATATTATCCGGGCCCAAGTTGCTCCCAATCAAATCGGCAAACTTGTGCTAGAGTTATCTGGCGACATTGATGAGTTGGATGCTGCGATTGAGTGGATGCGGACGCAAAACATTGATGTTTCCCTGCTAAGTCGCGAGATTTTGATTGATGAGGATAGTTGTGTCGATTGTGGCTTATGTACTGGGGTTTGTCCCACTCAAGCCCTGATTCTTGAGCCAGAGACATTCAGACTGAAGTTTAAGCGATCGCGTTGCATTGTCTGTGAGCAGTGTATCCCCACTTGCCCTGTTCAGGCCATTTCTACAAATTTTTAAGATTTCAGACGCCTTAAGCTATTGCCCAACAACCCTGTCTTCAGGCACACTTTCAGATAAAATCAACTAAATATCAACCCCAAGAGGAGCCCTCATGAACCCAATTATTATTCTTATTGTAGCTATACTTGCAGCAGCCGTTGTTGGGGCAATCGTATTTTTTGTACTGCAAAATAAACTGGATTTTCTATCCGAACAAACCGACAGAAAATTAGAAGTTTTTCAAAATAAGTATGAGACTAGGGTACAACAAAGTTCTCAAGCTCTGCAAGAAAGTTATCGAGAGCAGTTAAATCATAAAATTGCCGAAGTCAAACAGCAGTTAGAGTCTAGCCCTGCTCCTCCTGCCCAATCTTTACAGGAAAATTATCAGGCTCAGTTAACCGAAACCACTAATGAGCTGAAGCAACAACTTGATGCTAGTCTTCTGGAAACTGTCCAATCCTCGGAAGCAAGATATCAAGAACAATTGACACAAGCTACCCATCAGTTAAAGGAAGAACTTGAGTCTAATTTTCGCCAAGAGCTGCAATCTGCTGCTGCTCCTGCCGAATCTTTACAGGAAAATTATCAGGCTCAGTTAACCCAAACCACTAATGAGCTGAAGCAACAACTTGATGCTAGTCTTCTGGAAACTGTCCAATCCTCGGAAGCAAAATATCAAGAACAATTGACACAAGCTACCCATCAGTTAAAGGAAGAACTTGAGTCTAATTTTCGCCAAGAGCTGCAATCTTTGGAAGCGAAATATCAGGCTGATTTAGAGTTAGCCCATCAAAAAATTGCTGAATTAGAACAAGCTCATAAATCCCCAATACCAGACGAGGTTAATAACCTAGATGAAACAGAGGAAACTTCAGCGCAAACTGGTAATGAATTAGTCGAATTATTACAAGAGGCAGAAACAAATCAAGACGAGCCTCAACCAGTGGTCAAGGACGAAATGTTGCCTGAGCCGAGTCAGCCAGAGCAAACAATGCTGACAGAAACCCCAAGTATTACTGATCAGTCCAGCCAAAGTGATCAGGACTTGGATGAAACCATAACTGCTTTGGGAAATTATGCTCAAGCCAGGGATATTCCCCAGTTAAGTAAGTACATCAATCATCCTGAAAGCCTTATTCGGGGCTCAATTGCATCAGCCTTGGGTAAAATTGCTGCGGGTCTTGGACTCAGAGCCGAAATTCAACAGGCCATACCGCTGATCGGCAAATTGATTCAAGATCCCCAACCATCCGTGCGACAGTCTGCTGTTGAAGCCCTGAGTAATATTAAATCTGAAAAAGTTATACCCTTGCTTGAAAGGGCATTAAGGGATCCAGATAGTAATGTGGTTAAATCCGCCAGTGCTGGGATTAGTCAGTTTAAGAGTTATCGGCGAACTCCTAAGCCCAAACCTGCTCAGAAGACTGTAAAGCCCTCTAAGCCTTAACGAGTGCTCTAATCGAAAAGCATAGCCCAAAACCCTAGGGATGTGGGGATTGATCACCCTTTCTCGGGAGTCAACCCCCATGATTGAGTCCCACTCTCACCGATACTCCCTTGAAAAAAGGGGGCTGGTATCCTGCAGGACTTCTAGCTTGTTTAGTCAGCGTCGCTTTCAATGTGGATAAACAAAAGTCCCAAAACTACAGTAGGCATAACTAAGCCTATGAAGGGGACTAGCATCGTTGGTAAGAAAGAAGCTGCGTATGCGCCTGTCATATCTTATTTTCCTATTTGCCTATTAATACAGTAACAAGTTGAACCGATACTTTTTAGCTACCAAAGTCTACCAAGATAGACCAAGGCCCGCCAATGCAAGATGCTTTCGCATCTAGGGGGTATCTCCGCTCTGACGGAATATCCCGCGAGCGCCATAAAAATGTCAAAAAAGTTCGTTCCACCGGGATAGAGAGCGCAACTATTAAACCCTTGGTTTTCGGCTTTAATTTAAGTTACATAATAATCCCTGTCGGTGTTACCCTAATTTAAGTCTAACAAATAATCAGAGTTTTTGGTAGACTCTGCGACATTTTCTCTAGCTGTTTACTAACCTTTTACCACACCAACCCAATTAAGAATGGTGTTGGTTGCCGGTTTGATCTCAAGCAAGCCTCTACCTACCTAAGTAAGTCTCGGTCTTACACTGCCGAGCCAGGGCTTTGCTCTATATTTAAAGAGCCAGCACTGTTATCCAGATGACTGGAACACGGCAGATACCCGCTTACTAGAGGGGTAGATTACTATCGATTTTTTCGACAAGTTAATCCTATCACGCTTCAGGACTATGAAATACCAAGATCTACCTCGGAATTTCCCATACAACCTGTGGCAAAAACCTGATGATTGCTTCTGCCCTTGCTGAGTCTTTGATAGAGTCAATTCTAATCAGTCTGCCATCCCTCTATTGACATCAACACCTGTCGTTGACCTAGACAAAAGCACACAACTCCATTCAATTTGGGTTAACTTCCCGTTTCACCTCGTAGCATGGGAGGGGTTATCCCAACCTGCCCTTATACCAACGACCCAGTTTCTTCAATGGCTCAGATTACTGGAAAGTTTATGCCAGTCGGATAATTATTAAGATTTTTAACAAAAGTTGACCGAAATTCTTTACAAAAATTAATTACTTTTTGTTACAAAAACCAAAGAGACTGAAAGGGGGTTAGTCATCAAAACCCTTGGTTTTAGGTGATTACAATGGTTTTACAAAGGTTATATTACGGTAAAGAACTAAAGCTAAAATTTTTGCCATTGACTAAAAAGGTTAATAAAAAGAACAATATCTCGTATAATTCGTTACGAGAGGATGCGCTTCTCAGCGACGATTACTCGCGCTGATTCTTTCAGTTCCTTTTCTCCCCCCTAAAGTATGATTACTCAAGGGGTTTATCCGATTTGATAGGAGATAAATTTACAATGACGATGGATGTAATTAACCATGGTGGAGATCCCCAAGTGGGTAATCTAGCCACCCCAATTAATTCCTCTGCTTTCACAAAAGCTTTCATCAACAACTTGCCAGCCTACCGTCAAGGGCTATCAGCCAATCGCCGGGGTCTAGAAGTTGGTATGGCTCATGGCTACTTTCTGTATGGACCGTTTGCCTTACTAGGTCCGTTGCGTGGGACAGAGTATGCCAGCACAGCTGGTTTACTGGCAACAGTTGGCTTAGTGGCTCTTCTGACAGTTGCTTTATCTATTTATGGAGCGGCTGGCTCCGGCAAACCTAAGGCAACATTGACCACACCCAATCCACCAGAAGACTTAGGAACTAAAGAAGGCTGGAGTGAATTTGCCAGTGGTTTCTTCCTTGGTGCTTGTGGCGGGGCAGTTTTTGCCTATTTCCTATGCCTGACACCTCATCTAGCGCCACTGCAAAAGATTGCTAGTGGAGTATGGTCCTCTTAACTCTGACTGGAGACAAGAGTTTCTGATCGCGCAGGGTCGGCGAAAGCCGATAGCTAAGCAAGAGAGTAAGGTTAGTGGACAGTTACTAAAAGTGTCATATAGTCTACCAAAATCTACTAAGGTTCGGTAGACTATAGTGATGGCACTAATACCACTCCGTAAGGCGGTCGAACTGACGGGACTTTCCAAAAATACTCTTCGGAAATATGCCGACAATGGCACGATCAAATGTGAACGAATCCCAAGCGGCTACCGGCTCTTTGACACGGAAAGCTTACTCAGCCTCGGAAAAGTACCCATGGCTCAAACTGCTACTATCTGTTACTGCCTCCTCAGCAGCAGAAAACAGTGGGATCACCTTGATCGACAGGTCGCTGATCTGCATTCCCTGTACCCAGAAGCGGAAATCATCCAAGACATCGAGTCAGGTCTCAACTACAAACGCAAAGGGCTTAAAACCATACTGGAACGACTTATGCGGGGCGATAAGCTCACAATTATTGTTGCCTGTAGAGACAGACTTACCCGGTTTGGGTTTGAACTCTTTGAATACTTGGTTAGAAGTTACCGTAAGAGTAGTGCAGCCTTTATAGTTGGTAAATTATGCAGCATAGGGTAAAGGTTTTGTAGTAAGGCTGCACTACTCTAAGGTTTCATCTCCGGTCAGTCTCAACGGTGGAAAACTCGTGGTTCTCAACGACACTAAAAGTTGTCTAGAATGAGAACTTACCGCCGCTCGCGAACCATGACCAAAGGTCAATCTTCTGTCCATCATTCACGTCTTCTCTTGTAGAGTCCACGGACAATGAAAGTACGGTTCAAAAATCAAAGAAGATCCGACTATTCCTAAACGCTGATCAACGTGCAACTATTCGCCAGTGGTTTGGAGTGTCCCGTTATGTGTTTAACAGAACCGTCGAAATACTTAAGGATGGCGAGGTTAAAGCTAACTGGAAAGCCATCAAAACTGACATCTTAAATAGCCTCCCTGAATGGTGTAAGGAAGTCCCTTATCAAATTAAATCTATAGGGATTAAGGATGCTTGCACTGCGGTAAAGGAAGCTAAAAAAAAGTACAATAAAAGTGGGCAAATTAATCGAGTTCGTTTTCGTTCTAGGAAGAACCCTTTTCAGTCTTGCTACATTCCAAAGTCGGCTGTTTCAGTCAAAGGTATTTATCACACTAAATTAGGTAAATTAACCTTTGCTGAAACACTACCGGATCAGATCTGTGACTGTCGATTAACTAGCACCAATGGGGACTATTACCTGGTAGTTCCCCACAAAGTAACTAGAAATAAAACCGAGAACCAAGGTAAGGTAGTTGCTCTTGATACCGGTGTCAGGACTTTTTTGACATTATGAGCGTGAAAATTATGTAGGCAAGATCGGCCATGGTGACTTTTCCAGAATTCAGCGTTTATGCCACCACTTGGATAATCTGATCTCAAAAATCAGTAAGGCAAAAGGTAAGCAGAAACGTCGAATGAGAAAAGCGGCTAGACCGATAGTTATTAGAATACAGAATTTAATCAACGAGTTGCATCACAAAGCCGCTAGGTTTCTGGTAGACAACTTTGATGTAATCTTACTTCCAACCTTTGAGACATCTCAAATGTCAAAACGACAAGATCGGAAGATTCGATCAAAGACCGTTCGCAATATGCTCTCCTTTGCTCACTACAGGTTCAAAGAGTTCCTCAAGCATAAAGCATTTGAAACGGGTAAAACTGTTGTTGATGTTTGTGAAGCCTATACCAGCAAAACTGTTAGCTGGAGGGGTGAATTAGTCAAGATCGGCGCGAGTAAAATCATCAAGTCAGGAATTGATGGCCAAAAGATGGATTGACCAAAGGTCACGCTTCGCGAACGAGATCTAAATGGCGCTCGTGGAATATTTCTTCGTTCGCGCAGCGTGGCCTACGGCCATGCTTTGGTAGATACACCCTGGGTGAGAAATCACCTTGCATTGGCGAGCTAAGGTCTGCCTTTGGTAGACTTTGGTAGCTAAAAAGTATCGGAATTTTCTCAAACCAATTATTAATTAATTAAATGACTTTAGCCGAATTAAAACCTGGAAAGCTTGCCATTATCGAGAAAGTTCAGATAGGTTTGCAAGTCGAAGGTCTCGCCAATCGACTAGAAGCAATTGGCATTATTCCTAATCGACAGGTACAAGTGTTGCGCTCAGCCTGGTTTGGGGGACCGTTGCACATTCGAGTTGGTTCCACCACAGAAGTAGCTATCCGACGGCAAGAAGCTAGCATGATTCTAGTTAACCCTGTGAAGGAATAGTTAGCGGTTAGCGGTTAGGGGCGATTTTAGCAGTAAGCTATCGTCCCGTTCCCTGCAGGGGCGCGCCTAGCTGATAGCTTACTGCTCAAAGTCTAAACAGCGGATAGCCTCTAGTAAGCCTCTAGCTTTATTGAGGGTTTCTTGATATTCTTTTTCTGGGTCAGAATCTGCTACCAAGCCAGCACCAGCTTGCACTGACACGGTATGTTTACCAGAACCACATGGGCGAACTACCATAGTCCGGATTGCGATCGCACTATTGAGCTGACCTTCAAAATCGTACCAGCCATAGACACCCGAGTAAGGCCCGCGACGTTCTGGTTCCAGTTCCTGAATGATTTCCATTGCCCGAATTTTGGGGGCTCCACTCACTGTCCCCGCAGGGAAACAAGCTTTCAGTAAATCCCAAGCTGTTTTACTAGCATCCAGCTCCCCTACTACATTGCTAACAATGTGCATGACGTGGGAGTAGCGCTCAATGAGCATCAGTTGATCCACTCTGACTGTACCACTCTTGCACACACGACCCAGGTCATTCCGACCCAGGTCAACCAACATAATGTGTTCGGCAATTTCCTTTGGATCTTCGAGTAACTCCTGAGCTAGAGCTTCGTCTTCTTGAGGAGTTTGACCCCGACGTCGAGTTCCAGCAATTGGTCGTAACGTTGCCTGGATTTTTTCCTCTGGGGAAGCTGTTGCCTTAACCATTACCTCTGGGCTAGATCCAATGATTTGCCAGTCCCCAAAATTAAAATAAGCCATGTAGGGGGAGGGATTAATCAGCCTTAGGGAACGGTAAAGGGCAAAAGGGTCACCTTTGTATTCTGTCGAGAGGCGCTGGGATAATACGACCTGAAAGATATCCCCAGCTCGGATATAGTCTTTCGCTTTTTCGACATTAGCGCAAAACTGGGACTTGTCTGTATTGCTTATATAAGACAGTTCTTGAGTACCACTATTTGGAGGTGTCCATGGGAGTACTGTGTCCTTACCTAAGAGCTGCCCTTGCAGTTTGTTGACCAGAGTACGAACGCGATCGCATGCTTTTTGATAGGCTGCCTCTAAATCTCCTTGGGCCTGTCGTAAATCAGCATAAGCGATCACCCAAATCTTACGCTTGACCTGATCAAAAATAATCAGGTTGTCCACTTGCATCCACAATCCATCGGGCAAGTCATTGGACTGTAGAGGATAAATTGGCACACGGGATTCACAAAAACGAATTAACTCATAACCCCAGAAACCGAACAAACCCCCAATTCCTGGCGGCAATTGGGGTAAATTTACAGGTTGATAGGATTTCAGACAATTCCCTAAGGTTTCAAAGGGGTCTCCCTCAAATACTGTTACTGACCCATCCCGGTTGGTCTGAGTCGTGCGATTTCCCCTAGTTTCCAATACCCACAGGGGGTCACAACCAAGTAAACTGTAACGTCCCAGATTTTCACCACCTTCTACCGATTCCAACAAGAAGCTGTAGGGTTGACCAGCACAGACCTTATACCAGGCAGAAACTGGCGTTTCTAAATCCGCCACCCACTCCTGGGTTACCGGTACAAAATTACCTTGTTGAGCTACGGTTGAAAATTGGGAAAAATCTGGGAAAATCATGGTCTTTCTCAGCTCAAGGTTGAAAATTCGGCAAACAGCTGAAACTGTTGGTCACAACGTTCAACTTTTTCCCCTTTACCTTATCACTGATTAATTAAACCTCGTAAGCTGCCTTCCCACTGAACTTGATAGTTGCAGGTTCTGGGTTGCTGCCAATATTGCGGTCTATTTTCCCTGCATAGGGACGCCCTTCGTTGACTTTCTCTGGGAATACCCCATCTGCAGGATGCAGAAACTGGATTTCACCATTGGGATAAACCCGGTAAATTTTATAGTCTTCGATTTTGGGCTTAAATTTCGTCCGCAGTTGGGTTCCCAATGCCAGACACTGTTCCTTACGAGCTAAGTAGAGCAAGTTTTCCCCTTCATTCATGATGGCAGCCCCACCAGTAGGCATTTCAAACACTTGCTCTTTTGAGCTTGTCCAGGTGATAGCGTATTTTTCTTCAACTTCAGCTTTGGTCAGCAATCCGCCAGTGCTACCACCAAATATGGGAGTTTGTCCCGTCAGTTCTTCTGCCATAGTTTTTTTCTCGTGTCTATAAATAAGGCATTCAAGGGAATGCTATCATCGACTTCATACCTGTCTGGCTACTTTGTCAAGAACTGTAACAGTTCTTTAGCTATTCGTGATTTTAGTCATTGGTCTTAGTGATTGGTCTTAGTGATTGGTCATTTGTGATTTCTTCTGCCAAGGGACTTCCGGCTGATGACAAAGGAGCTATTACAAACAAAAACAAGCAACAACACACAAAATAAGCCCTAGTTACCCGTCAAGGCAATGACATGAGGCTACCAACACCACCCTACCCTGATCGTTGTGGAAATTTTGCCAACCTTAATTTTCTTTAACTGAAATACTCCTATACTTGCCTATCTGGTAATTTTGGGCTTATCACCAATCCCAGCCTCATCAATCCCAGCCCTGGCTATTGGTAATGGTCAATTATTGGCTTAGTTGACACTCTCCGCCCGCTTATGGACGGGGATTCTTAGTTCCTCGACATGCCTTAAAATTAGCTATCCGTCAAAGGCAATACTTAAGCCAAATATCCGTTTAAGAACCAAATACCTAGCCTAATTTAACTAACCCCAGTGGGCTTATCTCCCTAAGCGTTGAGTTTCCTCAGTTTCCGTGTGCCCCACGGTACTTTTTATCTTTTAAGGTTTACTTTACTGGTTTGCGGTATTTGTTAGGATCCATACGTTTTTAATGAGGTTTTTCGCGCCTCAGGTGCTAACATCGCTTTACGTCGTGAGGTTATGACAGTACCGACGAATCCTGTCTGTGTTAGGCCACTCTTCTATTCTAGTAATTTTATTAAAAGCCGTCGAACGAAGGACGGGGCTTGAGACCCATTTTTTTTGTCAAAGAGCCCGCCTTTGGGCATCAAGCCAGCTTTGCTACTGGCGGTATCTGCCTCGGCCAATTAAATCAGAAAATTAAATCCGGCAATTAAATCAGAAAGGGAACCGACGACTGGCCGTGTTTCGTCTCGGTTCCCTGACTGGTTCGCTCCTCACACATCCGTAAATATACCGAAAACTTTCTGGATTTGTCAACCCCTTTGGCAAAATTTTTTTTTTCGGTCAAAGTTCACCTGGTGCAAGGACACCTAGTTGGTCTTCTAGAAGCGATCGCAAGACTACTTGAGTTACTCCCACTAATCCTAACCTTGCTTGAGCCAGCCTAGGGGTCTGGTGTTTCACCTCCCCCCAAATGCGACAGCTACGGTAGAACTGCTCAAAAGCATTGCTCACAGAACTTGCCAATTTTAGCCAATGCTTTGATTCAGTTCCACTAAAGTAGTCTGTCAAGTCCATGATTTGACCAATCAAAAGTCTTTCTGCTGGATGGACCAACTGTATAAGCGGCTGCTTTGTTCCTTTTCCTAAGTCGTCTTTTAACCAGGGAATTGGATATGGCACAACTATGAGTCCCTTAGAGGTTTTCAAGTCCATACTCTGAATCTGGATTAAGCCCTGGCGATGAGCCAAGCCCAGGAGTGAGCAGCAACGAGCATGGGCATACTGAACTCTAAAGATCTTGGAAGTATCTTGTGAGAAGAGTGCTGAGTGCTGAGTGGTAAGTTCTAAGTAGGGCAAGAGATTCTTTTGACCTTGTTGAGGGCGAAAGCTAATCAGGGTGTCTGTTGAAGGTTGAATCCAATCTTGTAACCAAGTTGCTAACCCCTGATCTGTCAGCCAAAAATTAATCCAGCCTGGGGGAGCTACTTCAACCTCGAATTCGATCAAGTTTTGTTTCCCAGCATCTTGAGTTATGGTTGGCAAAGATACAGTTAACTGATGAGCAATGGCGAGAGGACTTTGCTGCATGGCGCGAGAAAGCTTGAGAGCGATCGCTGAGCGATATGCTACACCAGTATTATCTGAGCACCTTTCTAAAGGAATCGTTTCCAATATCAACTGGGGAATACCAGAATATACTATTGCTCTCGATATCTGTTGTTGTAATCGGGTACTCAGAGCAGCAGAATTACCTGACAAATTTACGCGCCATGAGCTACTTCTCAAGGTATTTTTTGTTACTTTGGACTCCATGTAAGATCTAGATAAACTTGTGTATCCATCAGGCTCGGAGCTTATGTATTCACCATCCGACCCATTAGAGGCATCCCGACCCTTTGTAACTTGGCAAAGGATCTTAGATTGGGGACAGGAACACTACCGTTATAGGACGTTTAGCAAAGATGAGCGGATTCCTACCCGTCCTGGGTTGTTGTATTTGGTAGAGCGGGGGGCAATCCGTTTGGTGGGTACTTCTCAAGTCAGCGCTAGCCCCAATTTTTCTGGAGCTCAATGCTCCCATCAGAATATGGAAGAAGCGTTTTTAGGATTCATTGGTGCCGGTCAGCCCTTTGAAATTGTTGCCCTTTCACCCTTCACACTTCAGGCTTACTCCCACGTTGAGCAAACTGCTGTGGTATGGATGTACTGGGATGACTTAGACAACTGGCCACACTTCCGACGGGAGATCTTAGATGCATTTAGGCTTCAGCATCAACGCAAACTCCTCTGGCTGAGTACCTTAGGACAGCGACGAACCATTGATCGGCTCTTGGGATTTCTCATATTATTGGTTGAAGAGTTCGGGGAACCGTGTGAACAAGGTTACTGCTTACCATTTCCCTTAACTCATGCACAAATCGGTAGTGCCATTGGCTCCACCCGCGTGACTGTCACTCGGTTGATAGGAAAGCTTCGCCAACGGGGAATCATCAACACTCAGAAGGATAATTTAATTTGCTTATCAGGTGACTCAGTACCTAAGATAACTCCTAATTAGGTACACTTGTAGATGCTTGTGTTCGAGTAATTGCAGTGGAAATCTAATTTACTGCCAAACTGGCAACACAGCCATGCTAAATTCCTTTTTAATAAATATATACCTAACAGATCGCACAAATCAGCCATCCTGTGCCGTAATTGATGATCAGCTTGGTTGTGCTGTGAGGGGTAACACCCTTCACAACACAGCCAGTTTTTTTTATATAAATGTTTTTATGGCAATGGGTGTAATGGTGTTTCCAAATTTCCAAATTTGAGGGACAAAGCGATGCAGCGCTACTGGCTGCTCCGTTCGCGTTTGGCCGTAGGCCACGCGGGGCGCGAACGCGCCCCGCGTCGGGCAAAGCCCGAAATTGCTATACTTTGCCCACCCTACTTTAATTGGTATTTTTTTTACACCCAAGTCCCTAACCCGATTTGCGCTTACCTTAACTTCTGAGTATTTGCTACCAAACTTTCAGCAAATTTATCGAAGCGCTCGGAGAGTTTTTTATCCAAAAGCTTGCCATCTTCACCAAAGGCTTTCCAAGCCTGACCAATGGCAATCTGCTCTGGAATCACCCAACTATGTACCCAGCGCATAATTATCCGTAGGTCATTGAGAGCGTTACTATTAGACTGACCCCCCAATACACTAATCAAACCGGTAACTTTCCCTTCGAGATGTTCAAAACTCATCAAATCTAGGGCATTTTTAAGTACACCACTCACACCACCGTGATATTCCGGTGTTGCCAGAATTAAGCCATCGGCTTGCTTCACGGTTTCCTGTAATCGGGTGACATCTGGATAGTCTGGATAGTCACTATCACCAGTGCAAAATGGTAATTGCATCTGACGCAAGTCGAGGATTTCAGTGGATACACCATTAGCTTTCACTCGGTCTATAGCATGCTCTAGAGCCTGATAGCTATAGGATTCAGGACGTAAACTACCACTAATTCCAACAATGTTCACCATCTCACTAACCTCTGTTTAACTATAGTGCTGATTGCTGAGTGCTTAGTACTGAGTACTGATTGCTGAGTGCTTAGTCTGGTTGACTGTCAACCGTCAACCAAGCTGAGTGCTGAGTGTTTCAGTAGGTTAGGTGCGCTTTCCCATTAAGAATTAAATTCGCTATAGGTGCGCGCCTCCAAGGGCGCGAGGGATTGCTCGCGCCCTTGGGTCGCACCTTCGCGTCGCACCTTAAGTTGTGATTTTTTGTCGTGAAAGCTACCAATTATCAAGGAAAGCCGATTTTATACGTAGTCGTTATGACTACGTATAGTCTAGCAAGTTGGCAGCAACTTTGTCAAACTCCTGTTGTAGCAGATCGGAGTATGTCGATCATGACCGCAACGATAAATTCGACCATCATGCTTTGACCGATAAGGCATAGGTGGGCTTTCCGCATCTAATTATTAAATTCGCCACGGGTCGCACCTGATCATTTTGTTGTTTAATCGACAGGGCATCCAGATCAGCCCCAATGGGTATAGCACTACGCGCTACTGTTAGGACATTCCTAAACTCCGAAACGTAAGTAATCGCTGACTTTTAGGTGCGACCCGTGGCGAATTTAATTCGCCGTTCGCGCCCCGCGTCTCCTACGGAGAACGGAAAGCGCACCTTTGACTTCTGACTTC
>NZ_JAAHIE010000879.1:0-2355 GCF_010671945.1 Moorena sp. SIO4E2 | reverse complement strand
GTGGGCAAAGTCATCTAATCATTAATACTCATTTGAAGCCAACGGTTTTTGCCCACCCTACAAGCTTAAAAGGTGAAAAAAATCCCAATTAAAGTAGGGTGGGCAAAGTCATCTAATCATTAATACTCATTTGAAGCCAACGGTTTTTGCCCACCCTACAAGCTTAAAAGGTGAAAAAAATCCCAATTAAAGTAGGGTGGGCAAAGTCATCTAATCATTAATACTAATTTGAAGCAAACGGTTTTTGCCCACCCTACAAGCTGACTAACAACCTTCAACCTTCAACCTTACCAAACCTTCAACCTTCAACCTTACCAAACCTTCAACTTTCAACCTTCCCAAACCTTCAACAATCAATAGCCAACAAAATCGTTTCCATCTCTTCCTTTGACAATCCCCCATGAGCCCCCAACTTATGTTGTTCAAAGCGGTCTTCTTCATACCACCAAACCGTTTCATACTTATGGGGTAAAATCACTATATTGCCTAACCGATTCAGCAATAGTGGCGATATTTCACCTGTACCGAAATAGCCTTGCTCAAGTAATGTTGTAGTACGATACACTGTTGCTCGATCTGCCAACTGCTCCGTCAGCAAATCATAGACTTTATCCAAATGGTCTTCCTGAATATACAACACCATATCCCGACATGATCCTGCTGGCACCAACAGTTTACCTTGGGCATTCCGTTTAATAAACTGCTCAATGGAAGGATTAAGCTGATTCAAATAAATAGTAGTCTCTGGTGAAATCTCTATTTGTCCATGATCAGCGGTAATTAGTAACAGTGTATTCTTCAGCTTACCAGCTACCTGCTGATATAAAAGTCGCTCCATAGTTAGCAAAAGTGTGCTAACTTCAGCCTGGAACTGGACAGAGCCAGGACCGTATTTATGAGCCATGCCATCAACAGTATCCAAATACAGGAAAAAGTAGCTCTTATCGGATTCAGCGATCGCAGCTTCAGTCAGGTTAACTAATGCTTCAGGAATGGTTTTGTAGGGAACAATACTTGCCCCATCACACACCACTCGTGAAAAGGGAGAGTAAGCATAATTGTAGTGTTGAAAACAATAAGATTTAACACCATACTGTTGCAATTTTTGATAGAGAGTTTGGGTAGGGAAAAGGCTTTGCTCAGAAATGCCAGTTGTTTGCAAGGTTCCCCGTTGCTTATCACCCGCAAACGAAAACATCAACGGAGCAATAATATCATCCAACAGCGGCTCATAGTAAAACCAATGGAAGACACCACTCTCACCAACCGGAAGCCCTGAGTGAATAGTAGTCACATGAGCAGCAGTTGTAGAAGGAAACTGGGTAGTCAATTTAGAAGCGACACCTTCCACTACAAACCGCTTCAAAAATTCCGATTGTTCAACATAGTCCTGAAAAAAGCGCCACCCGAAAGCATCAACAAAAATCAGAATAACCTTATCATAGCGTTCCGGTAATTCTCCTAATACACTCCTAGGTAATCCCATGTTTCCTTGACCGGTGAGCAGATGATAGATCATCTGGGGAATCTGGGAGAAACAATAGGAATCATAAAGGGGCTTACCAATGTTGTCATTTAGTCTAGCGTTTTCAATAGCTTTTAAAGAATCAGAGTTAATCATAAGGCAAGAGGCAAAAGGCAAAAGGCAAAAGGCAAAAGGCAAGAGGCAAAAGGCAAGAGGCAAGAGGCAAGAGGCAAGAGGCAAGAGGCCAAAAAAAATGTATACCTCGTTACTATCAAAACTGCTATCCTATAGGATTTTTAAATAGAGGATTAAAACTCCTGCTAATTTAGCATAGCACAAATAAAAATACAACTTTAATTGAAGAGTTTTACTATTAACTATACCTTATAATAGAAAAAGCGATGCTTTGACAGAAACGATACGCGAACGCTTCCTAGGGTTGTTCATACTTATAATATCCAGTTAATTTATTCAACCGACTCCCGATTCCCGACTCCCGATTCCCGAAATTTACTACTCATAAAAAAACGCGATCGCATCCCATAAGCGATCGCTTTATTTAAATTACCGCTCCCAAAAATAAATTTCCAAAACCCTTGACAAAAATATTTATAATCATTACGATTATAAATGTAAACAAAAAGCAAAAGGTTCACCTTATGCCTTCACAATTACCGCCTAACTCAGATAATAATCCTGACGAGTCTTCCCCAAAAAAAATCCCTGTTCAGCATATTTTAAAGGGGTCCCGCAAGGCCATACTTAATACGATGCATACCCTGTATGTACTTCGTTACACGGAAATTTCCGACTGGACTCCTCTTCAGCCAACGGGCATTCCGGGAGAGTTCATCACAATTACCGTCAAGTACTTGATTATCCCGTAAAAC
>NZ_JAAHIE010000878.1:0-2360 GCF_010671945.1 Moorena sp. SIO4E2 | reverse complement strand
ATTTTCAATCAAAGGTATTGTCATCTATCTGTTCCGTTCAACTGCAAGCCAGAAAAGCGGAAGCCAGAGGCGAATGTAACTGCGGTAGATCTAGGGATAAACACTACTGCAACAATCGCAGTCGTAACCCACAACGGCACTGTAATCCATAGGGCGGTGCGACTCGTTAGCTATAAACCCTACCTAACAAAGGTTGGGGGGATTAGCTGCTTGGTTCATCCGAACCATGACAACTTGATAACCATGGAGGTGTAAAACCTCCCCTCGTGAAATCCGAGTGACAGCTCTACCCTGATTTATGAATTTAACAAACTCATGGATTGATGCAAGGGTCGAACAGTGAAGCACTGCTAACCAAATGTGGTGTTAGTAACAAGCAAAGGACTCATGGGTACGCAAGGAAGGTACGTCTGAATCATCGTAAGGATTACGTAGTGAAATAGGTTGATACACTACAGACAAAGGTCAATGGAATAAGGTTTACAAGGCTCGCACATCTTGTAAAGATTTCCCATATATTCCCGGTGAAAAGTACCACCCTAAAAGTCCACAGAATGGTGATCAGGAACGAGATAACCCTTATACATACTCTCAGAAAGGTCGAATATTCTGAGTAGGTAGTTAGCCGCAAGTAGTATGAGGGCAAGATTGAGTCAAAAGCCAATGCCTAGAATAACATCTAGGATATGCTGACGGACTCACGTTATAAGAAATGATATGGATGTAAGTAGCAATGAAGAAGTCTAAAACTCGGGGGATTCTCCCACAGTCGGAATGGAACAAGGTCAATTGGCGAAAGCTAGAAATGACAGTGTTTAAGTTGCAAAAACGTATATATCAAGCCTCTGTTCGTGGTGACGTTCGCGTGGTAAAAAAACTCCAAAAAACATTGATAAAGTCCTGGTCAGCCAAAATGATTGCGGTCAGACGGGTCACCCAAGAGAATAAAGGCAAAAAGACTGCCGGAATAGACGGAGTTAAAGCTTTAACCAATAAGCAAAGACTCGCCTTAGTAGCCAGCCTAGAAATCTCAAAGAAGGCTCAACCTACCAGAAGGGTATGGATTCCCAAACCTGGACGGATAGAAAAACGACCTCTGGGTATACCAACTATGTACGACCGCGCACTACAGGCGCTTATCAAACAGGCTCTCGAACCTGAATGGGAAGCTAAATTTGAACCTAATTCTTATGGGTTTAGACCAGGACGCTCATGTCACGATGCTATCGAAGCAATATTCAAGGCAACCAATCGTATGCCTAAATGGGTGCTCGATGCGGATATTGCCAAATGCTTCGACAAAATCAACCACGATACACTCCTAAGCAAATTAAATACTTATCCATCCTTGAGACGCTTAATAAAGTCCTGGCTAAAAGCTGGTGTGATGGATAATGGGACACTCTTCCCTACAGATGAGGGTACTCCTCAAGGTGGAGTCATATCTCCACTTCTGGCGAATATAGCCCTCCATGGAATGGAAAAAAGGATTAAACAATATGCCGAATCAATGCCCGGATGTAAACGGGACAATAAGAGAGCATTAAGTTTAATCCGATACGCAGATGATTTTGTCATCATGCATAAAGACCAAACCGTGGTAGAAGACTGTCAAGAAATCATTAACATATGGTTGAAAGACATGGGACTGGAACTAAAGCCAAGTAAAACAAGAATAATCCATACATATAACGGATTTGACTTCCTTGGATTCAATATCCGTCAATATAAGGTAGGAAAAAACCACTCTAAACAAGGCTTTAAAACCATTATCAAACCATCCGAAGACGCAATTTCAAAGCATTATGGGCAGCTCTCAAAGGTCATAGATAGTCACAAAGCTGCCCCTCAGGAGGCATTAATAAGCCACCTAAAACCCATTATACGTGGATGGTTTCTTTACTACAGAGGAGTTTGTAGTAAAGAAACCTTCTCAACATTAGAATATATGCTCTGGAAAAAACTCCGAAGATGGGGAAATAGGAGACATCCCAAGAAAACCAAAACCTGGGTATACAAAAAATACTGGGGAACCAAAATAGAAAAGGCTAAGAAACCATGGGAACATCCCTTGGTCGATAATTGGGTATTTATGACCAAAGAGGATAATTATCTTCCAAAACATGCCAAAACCAAAATCGTGAGGCATACAAAAGTCGAAGAAACCCGTAGCCCTTATGATGGTGACCTTATTTATTGGAACACCAGAATGAGAAAACATCCTGAGATGACCAGTCAAGTGCGATTCGTTGGTTATAAACCTTGCCCCGTAAGGGTTTTGGGGGATTAACCGCTAGGACAAATTACTGAACCTAGACAACTTGGTAACCATGGTGGTGAAAATCCACCCCTCGTGAAAT
>NZ_JAAHIE010000877.1:0-2367 GCF_010671945.1 Moorena sp. SIO4E2 | reverse complement strand
AGGTAGAGTCCACCCTTTGTGGTACCTATATTTCCTACTCAGTTACCCTAAAGGGCTGGTTATCACCCTTAATCTGGTGGATGATTCGCCCCTACGTGGCGCGGGTGGTATTTGAATTAGCCCAGGCCGCCGAGCAGGTCGGAGCAATCTAAACCTATAGCCCTTGACCGTTGGGAGAGGTTAGTGGACAGTTATAGAAAGTGTAATAAAGCCTAGTAAAGTCTCAGGGGGTTTGTTAGAGTAGAGACATGGCATTAGTACCTCTCCGTAAGGCGGTCGAACTTACGGGACTCTCTCAAACCACACTTAGGAAGTATGCAGACAATGGCACTATCAAATGTGAGCGAACCCCAAGTGGATACAGAATGTTCTGTACAGCTAGTCTTGCCACTCTGGGAAGACAACAAGCTCCAGAGCCATCAACCATCTGTTATTGCAGGGTCAGTAGTTCCAAGCAAAGAGATGACCTCGCCAGGCAAGTCGCGTACATGCACTCGCTCTTCCCGGAAGCGGAAATCATCCAAGACATCGGTTCAGGACTCAACTACAAAAGGAAAGGACTTAAAACCATACTGGGACGACTTATGCAGGGTTGTCAGCTCACGATTGTTGTTGCCTGTAGAGACCGGCTTACCCGATTCGGTTTTGAACTGTTTGAGTACCTGGTCAGTTTCAACGGTGGAAAAATCTTGGTTCTCGACCAGCCTAAAAGTTGTCCAGAATCCGAACTCACCGCAGATCTTCTGTCCATCATTCACGTCTTCTCTTGCCGCGTCCACGGACTCCGAAAGTACGGGACAAAAATCAAAGAAGATCAGGATATTCCTAAGTGCTGAACAGCGTTCCCTGATCCGGAAGTGGTTTGGAGTGTCTCGTTACGTCTTCAACAAGACCGTCAAGATACTTCAAAATGGCGAAGTTAAAGCTAATTGGAAAGCCATTAAAACTGGGATATTAAATGACCTTCCCGAGTGGTGCAAGGAAGTACCTTATCAAATTAAATCTATAGCGATTAAGGATGCTTGCACTGCTGTCAGGGAGGCAAAGAAAAAATACAAAAAGACTGGACAAATAAATCGAGTTAGGTTTAGGTCTAGAAAGAACCCTGTTCAGTCTTGCTACATCCCCAAGTCGGCAGTCTCAGCAAAAGGCATTTATCATACAAAGTTGGGAGGTTTGACTTTTTCTGAGATTTTACCTGAAAATAGGGGCGACTGTAGATTGACCAGCAACAACGGGGATTATTATTTGACAATCCCTCATCAAACTATTCAAAGAAAAGCCGAGAGCCAAGGTAGAGTAGTAGCGATAGACCCCGGTGTTAGAACATTCTTGACGTTTTTCAGTGAGAATTCCATAGGTAAAATTGGCCACGGAGATTTTTCTCGTATTCAACGACTTTGTACTCATCTTGATAACTTATTGTCAAAAATAAGTAAGGCCAAGAGAAATCAAAAACGACGAATGAGAAAAGCTGCAAGGCGAATCATTATCAGAATTAAAAACCTGATAAATGAGATCCATCAGAAAGCTGCTAGGTTTTTAGTAGACAACTTTGACGTGATATTGCTTCCAACTTTTGAGACATCTGAAATGTCCAGGAAAGGAAAAAGAAAAATCAGATCAAAGACTGTGCGAAACTTGCTGACATTCTCTCACTTTAGGTTCAAAGAGTTCTTGAAGCATAAAGCCTCTGAGACCGGAAAGACAGTAGTAGATGTTTGCGAAGCCTATACCAGCAAGACTGTGAGCTGGACCGGAGAAATGGTAAACATCGGTGGAAGTAAGACCATTAGGTCAAAGATTGATGGTCGGTCAATGGATTGACCTTTGGTCACGCTTCGCGAACGAGACATCAATGGCGCACGTGGAATATTTCTTCGTGCTTTGGTAGATACACCCTGGCTGCGAGAGCAGCTTGCATTGGTGAGCTAAAGACTGCACTAGTAGACTTTAGTAGCCAAAAAGTATCGGTAGACACCAACAATCCACCAGTGCCAAAGCTGGTCTACCCTCCTTACAAGGGTAGGTTTTTAAACATTGGGGCGACTAAGTACTCTCATTGCGTATAAATTAATAAAAATATGTATCAAAATACACAATTATTTCCGGGATAATTCTCCCCATTTCCCGCTTTTCCCGATTCCCTCGGTGCGCTTTCCGTAGGCGAATTAAATTCGCCACGGGTCGCACCGCTCCCGACCCAAATGTAAAAAACCTACCCCTGTGAGGTTCCCCCCACTCGCGCTTTGCATCAAGACAGGGACAAGAGTTTCAGGTTTTTTGTCCTGATTTAATAAAAGGTCGTAATAGTACCACTTTAATAGAAGTTTATTGATCACTGACACACCTATCCGGACTTAATCG
>NZ_JAAHIE010000876.1:0-2370 GCF_010671945.1 Moorena sp. SIO4E2 | reverse complement strand
CTATTTTTAAGGCTTTTTGAAGTATTGTTTTTTGCTCTTGTGTCAGATAATTTTTTGCTGGCATATTTCCTATTATTGGGTTATTTATTAATTTTTATTATACCAATTTAAATGCCGAACAGCTTACTATCTCACCATCTCCCCGCGCCACCGCCTCTTCCGGTGATATGCTTGGTAGTTGTGTGTGTTGTATTTTGACTTTATCGCTTTTTTTGTTCAGGTCAGTTTAAGGTAAATTTTAGCAGGTCATTAAGTCTAAATTTAGGCTGATTTTTAGTCTTTATATTTCCAGCTTTAGCTAATTAATAAAGCTTTGTTTGCCAAGGATAATATCCACCAGTTTTTCGTTGATAAATTGGCGCGATTCCTCAGCCAAAAGAGGTAGAATTGCTTTACTCATCAATGGCTATAGCGGTTTTTAATCTAGTAAGGTACAAGTTTTTGGGTTTTAGGGAGCAGGGACTGAGGCCGTAGGCCACGCGGGGCGCGTTCGGAGCAGGGACTTCGGAAGAGGGAAGAGGGAAGAGGGAAGAGGTAAAAAAATATGTGTACCTCATGAGGATAAAAAGCGCTATCCCCCTCTTCTGTCACTCTCCGAATTTAAGAGATAATAAAAAATCGGGGAGTTGATCAATAAACTTAAAATGGTTTAACTTGATTTATAGTATCAATTAAATCATGAAATCCGAGTAACAAATAAGAATTATCTATAACATTTAGCCACAGGGTACAGCGGCGAAAAATTATGGCTCAGATAAGTTAGACTGTAGGGGAATCGAAGCTTTTAAAACCTTAAGCATATACCTTGGATCCATACTGGCTCGTTTGACTTTTTGACGAGTACTGCGTTTATAACTCGTTTCCAGATTTAGTAGATTGAGACTAAGCGCGCTTGAGTAAAGCCATATTTTGTGGTGCATGTCCTGTACGAATCCGCGTCGCATCTTCCCCAAAGGTGACATCTAATACGAGCGTGCAGTTGGTTTTCAATGGACCAGTGTTGTCGGATTGCTAAGCCCGACGTGTTGAGCATTGGGTGGTTTTGAAGTAAGGTAAAACATCACCTCACGGGTAGTCTTGTTCCATAGATGGCGGGTGCGAATAACCATTACAATGGTCTGTAATCCAGACCACTGCGACTGTTTGTACAAATCGAAGTCTATTTCAGCAAGAGTTACTGCCTTTGAAGTTACCGTAAGAGAGTGGAGCCTTTATGGGCGATCGGTTTTGCATAAAAGGTTTGAATCTTTTTTAATAAGGCTCCACTCTCTAAGGTTTCGTCCCAAACAGCCGCGCTTTTCAGTACGATGATGTCCTGATTCTACCCGCAGATCATAGCTATACTCGATACCCTCAAACTTATTAGCAACAGCAGTTTCTTTCCCATTGCTTAACCTGCGTGGAACTTAGTAGGATGATTTCCTTTGAGCGCCAAAACATAATCAGCACCAAGAGCACGAATAGCATCGGCTATTTGATGCTGAGTCCCCATGGCATCAATGGTAATGATGCATCCAGAGATATCGAGTAATTTTAGTAGGGCGCTTGATGGCTGTAATTTGATTGCTTTTATCATCCACTTTCACAAGACCTACGAAACAACCGATGCTCACTCGCCCAGGCACTAACCACATGTATTGCCGATTTTCCCTGGTTGCGATCATAGGAACCCTTGAGTTGTTTGCCATCAATAGGAATCACCTCGGCTCCATTATCTATCACAAAACTGCTTAACCAGCTCTCGAAACTATTCTCAAAGGCTCTCGGGGATATCTGCTCAAACACTCGCCGATATGTATCTGCAATGGGTACCCATTTGGTAATGCTAAAAAGGTCGATAACCAATGCTGGTGGCTAATCCCATAAGTTTCGATATCTTCTATGCCCCTTGCCCCTCCAATGGTGGCTAACAGTGCAATCATCACTATACTTACAAATGGATGGAGCACTCCTTGTTTCCCTCGCGGATCTGATAGATGTTCAAAATGCTCGAGCATTTGCTGCTGAACCTGTTGAACATCAAGGGCTGGCTGTAGTGGTAAGGATGGACTACTGATGTAAGTTGAGTTAGTGGGTTGATCGAAGCCAATCACCATCGGACACCTTTATTGTGACATCGGTTTCACTAGCATATTATGAGTTCATTTTTCTTGCGCTTACCCTGCATTTAGCCACGGTAAAATCAATCCTAATAAAAGAGTTGGTTGAATAATTAAACGAAAATTATTTAAGATACTTTTCCATCCACTTTTATTATTCCATTGTGGATGTGTTGAGAAATCAACAGTCGGATTCGGCATTTCAGAATCAGCTAGTTCAGATGAATTTAAAGTAGACATTTCCTGGGTATTTAAACTAATCATTAGATAA
>NZ_JAAHIE010000875.1:0-2381 GCF_010671945.1 Moorena sp. SIO4E2 | reverse complement strand
TTACGCTACTTGGGCTTACGGTCAGGTCACCACAGGATGGGCATTAGTTAGTGGTCAACTGACTGAATAAATCAGATGGGGAAATCTAAGGGAACAGGGAACAGGGAACAGGGAACAGGGAACAGGGAACAGGGAACAGGGAAAAAAATATGTGTACCTCATTACTATGATAAACGCTATAGTTAGATAAATAATATAGTTAGATGGCTTAAAGACAGCATGAATAACCCTCAATCTAATATCTCTAAATCCTATGAACCAGAAGTCACTTCGTCAGAAGAAATGACCATGAATGAGCTAGTTACTTATGTGGCAGCCCCTGGAGCTGTTGGTGGCTTAACCAAGATTGTTTTAGAACAAGTACAGCCATCCTCTAGTATATCAGTTAATTCCGCAGCTTGTAGCTCCTTTTTGTGTTTGCTACCAGCCAACCTATTTCTAGGTATGATTAGTGCTGTGATTGGGACGTTTTTGTTGAGTGATGTTTTAGTATTTAGGAAATCCAAGTTCAAGGTAATTGGCTTAGCCTTAACCTTGGGGTTGTTTTTCCCTAGTGTTTTTAGCACAGCATCAACTATTACTAATTTAAACCTTGAAGTTCAAGAAGCTAGGGAGCAACAAAATCAAGCCATACAAGCAACGATTACGGCTAATCAAAAATTGGCAATAACATCACAAGAGACCAAGGTTAAGCAAGAGGCTATTCAAAATATAGAAGCAGTAGGAAAAAAATCAGCCGATCCTCAGGTTAAAAAAAATGCTATTCAAAATATAGAAACAGTAGCTAAAGAGTCGAAAGATCCTACTGTGAAGCAACAGGCGGTTAAATCTTTGGAATACTTGGGAACTAATTCTAAAAATAAAAGTGTCAAAAAAGATGCTATTTCCGCTTTAGAAAAGCTTAAAATAGACGGTAATAAAACACTAATAAATCAAGTAAATCAATCGATAAATATTTTAAAAAAATAAATAGTCAGTGCTCAGCAGTCAGCAGTCAGCAGTCAGCAGTCAGCCGTCAGCCGTCAGCCGTCAGCCGTCAGCCGTCAGGTTATTGTATTCGAAACTATTCTATCGTAGAACAGGCTAATACCTAATACCTAATACCTAATACCTAATACCTAATACCTAATACCTAATACCTAATACCTAATAGCTGATACCTAATAGCTGATAGCTGATAGCTGATAGCTGATAGCTGATAGCTGATAGCTTACGGTAAACTATCCAAACAAAATTGCTATTAATAATTTTAAAGTAACTAAGATGCGCATCGCTCAACGGACTAGACCTAGACGACAATTAGACGTAATTATCAAAGGGTCATCCCATAACCATTGGCGTGACCCTTATCATATAATGCTCACCGTTAATTGGCCAATGTTTTTCGGGCTAATTGCGGTTTGTTATTTAACCATTAACATCGTCTTTGCCCTATTGTACCTAGCTGGAGGAAATTGTATTGAAAATGCCCGTCCAGGTGCTTTTTTAGATGTCTTTTTCTTCAGCGTTCAGACCATGGCATCCATTGGTTATGGTGCCATGTATCCCGTGACCTCCTATGCTAATATCATCGTTACCATAGAAGCTCTAGTGGGTTTGATGGCTCTAGCTATGGCAACCGGACTCATGTTTGCCCGCTTCTCTAGCCCTACTGCCAGAGTCATCTTCAGTCGTAGGGCAGTGATTACGCCCCATAATGGGGTAACTACCCTTATGTTTCGCACTGCCAATGAACGGGATAATCGAATTCTGGAAGCTCAGCTCAGGGTAAGTTTGCTGCGCAATGAAGTGACCTTGGAAGGGGAATCCATGCGTCGATTCTACGACATGAAACTGTTGCGTAGCCAAACCCCTAGCTTTGGTCTAACTTGGACAGTCATGCATCCGATTGATGAAAGTAGTCCGTTATATGGGGAAACACCAGAGTCTCTCGCTGAAATGGAAGCCACACTTATTATCACCCTAGTCGGTATTGATGAAACGGTTTCCCAGACTATTCATACTCGTCACTCTTACACTGCATCAGAAATTTTGTGGGATAGACGTTTTGTAGATATGTTTGATAGGAAATCAGACGGCAGTAGAATTATTGATTATAGTCACTTTCATGATGTTAAGTAATAGGAATTTATAGCGTTTGAGAATTGCTACATAGTTAATAGCTCTGAAATACCCACCTGACGTATCTTCTCTAACTCGATCAGCCTGCGATTAGCTTCTTGACATTCCTGCCAATAGTATTGCTTACGTTGCCAATCATTACTAAGGTCAATTTTTTGCCATTGCTCTAAACAATAGCGCCGATGTTTTTCCAAGGCTACTATTTCTAGAGAAGCTGCTGCTGCCTGTATTACCATCGGGGCTCGCAAAATATCTTCTGT
>NZ_JAAHIE010000874.1:0-2382 GCF_010671945.1 Moorena sp. SIO4E2 | reverse complement strand
TACTTACTGCTGAACAACTTCAGCAAGTCGCTGATTTTATTGCATTTCTTAAGTTTCAAGATAAACGTTGTCGGATTGTTCTTGATCCTGCTCAGTTAAAAGCCCTTTCTCATGAGTTTGCCCAGGAAGATCGCGCTCTTGCTGAAGTGGGAATGAGCGATTATGCGGCAAGTCTTGATCAAGAAGATAGGCTATGATAAATCAATATCAACGTAGCGATATCTGGGTAGCTAATCTCAATCCAACTCAAGGTTCTGAGCAAGCAGGTATTCGTCCTGTCATTATTTTTCAAAATGATATTGTTTCCCAGTTCACTACAACAATTATTGCAATTCCTCTAAGGACAAAAACGCCGCGCTTCGTTACCAATTTGTGTTCGGATTGCCCAAGGAGAGGGTGGATTAGCTTCGGACTCGTGAAGAGATCCAGCAGGTTTGAACCGCTGCTGATTGAGAATCGGAGTGGTAACTAGTGATCCTGTAGCGTCTGTGCAAGAGAATTGCCCCCACAAATTTCCAACAATCTTCAAGGAAGTCAGTTAGGTCAAACCCGCTCCGATATAGGCTTTTACCCTGTCCTGTCACCACCCAGCCGTTTTTTAAAAACTTTTGTAGCAAATAAATCAGAGTTGTGATAAATTAGGTTATATCTATTGCAAAATTAAGAGCCACATAAGAGTAAGTTAATGCCGATTAAAGAAAGCTTTGCCATTTGGAATAATAAAGGAGGAGTCGGGAAAAGCTCCATAACGTTTCATGTTGCAACAAGATATGCAGAAAAGAATCCGGAATCTAAAGTTCTGGTTATCGATATGTGTCCTCAAGCAAACTCTTCTCTGATTCTTTTAGGTGGTGGCTCAGGAGGAGAAAATATACTCATGGAGAATTGTTTGCATCAGCCAGTAGCAAAAACTGTCGCTGGGTACTTTAGTGAAGTTATTTCTAGTGGTCAAGGAGCATCACTTCCAAATCAAAGTCGTTTCGTGACCCAGGTAAACAAAGTTAATAGTGAGATCCCCGATAACCTCTATCTTTTATGCGGCGATCCAAATCTTGAACTACTTGTACCAGCTTTAAACAAAGCAATCGATTTTCCCGCATTAGTTCCTGGAGTTGATCCCTGGATATGGGTTCATAATATTTTAGAAGAATTCTATAAGGGATTAGCAGATAAAGTGGGGGGAGATTGGTTAGTTTTTATTGATACCAATCCCAGTTTTAGCATTTACACAGAAGTTGCTATTTCCTGTGTTGAAAAACTGATTGTTCCTGTTAACGCTGATGATTCATCTCGGATTGCCACTCAAGCAATGTTCACCCTTCTACATGGCACAATTCCTCCTCACCCTGTCTATAGCAAGTGGACTTTTGCTGCAATGGCACCACAAAAAAGAATTTCGATTCCCAAAATTCACCTTATCGTTGGCAATAGACTAACGCAGTACGATGGTACTGCAGGAGCTTTTGCTGCATTATCAGATGCAACAGCAGATACTCTATTCAAAGAGTTTCAAGAAAATAAGAATCGCTTCACCGCAACTTCAAAATCAATAGAGACTATGCAAGATTTCCGCGATCACTACTCTATACCACTTCGAGACTTTAATACTTCCGGTGTCGTGGCTGCACATCTTGGTAAACCTTTATCTAAATTAACCCAAGGAAAACACAGAATTTACAACCGCGATATTACCGTTGTAGCTGCTCGTATTAAGGAATGTGCAACTGCTGTTGATGATCTCTTAGATAAACTTTAAAACCGGAACGTTATCTCGCCAGCGCAATCGAGGTTATCGTTGAGCTTCGATTGAGGGGCTTCCGGCTGTGTTACAGGGCGGTGCAATCCCCGCTGCCAGTCGTGCGAAGGTTAGAGGGTATTGGTGATCGCTCGACGATTGACGACCACATTCGTTACATTGATATCTTTGTTTATATCTTTGTTTTCCTCTGTGATGACCCTATTGATGAGTTTTTTTCCTATCACATTTAGGAAATTGCATGGTTTTTTTGAATACCATTTCTTGGGTTAGCAACATCAAAAAATAATCGCATCTCTTTCTTCCTATTCCCTATTCCCTATTCCCTATTCCCTATTCCCTATTCCCTATTCGCTCTTGCCTCTTGCCTCTTGCCTACTCCCTATTCCCCTTGCTACATTACCAAAACCCCCGCTTACCAGTAGGAAGTACTGTTGTCCAATTAGTCTTAGCTTGTGCCAACTGTTCCTTAGTAACTTTGGCATTAGAAAGATTGGCTCCACACAAATTTGCTCCCCGCAGATTAGCATTTTCGAGATGAGCATAACTAAGATTCGCCCCACGCAAGTCTGCTCCTGTCAAAATAGCTTTTTTCAGGTAAGCTCGACCCAAATTGGCATTGCGTA
>NZ_JAAHIE010000873.1:0-2383 GCF_010671945.1 Moorena sp. SIO4E2 | reverse complement strand
TCTTTTAATTCCTTAACTCCTGACAAGGCGTCTCCAGCATCGTCAAAATACCGTTGGATTTGTTGGTCTGTAAGTTGCCTATAGAAAACAGCAGTTTGAAATTGAAGCTTCTCTGAAATTTTGTGGTAATCTCGAATTCGAGAGCAAACCACCATTTCGGTTTCTTTATAGTTTACTATAAACTGATTGATTGCTCTAATGCAATCTCCTCTTTTGCTTTCTCTGACTTCATCTAAACCATCTAATAAAAGTAGTAGTTGCTGATTTTTTACCCAATCCTTACACTGCTTTTCAGAAAACTGATAGATTCTATTCAGTTCCGTAACCAGCCACTGGGCTAAGGGTTTTGGCTCTTTCTCCCCAGCCCAACTGGAAAGGTTGAGCACTACAGGAATTGGTAGGGTTGTGTTTTTCCTGGCATCACTGATTAATTCATCAGCAATTTCGAGAAGTGCGGTGGTCTTACCTGACCCCGATCTACCAAGAATCAGCATTGTTCTGGTGTTTTCAAGTTCCCCAAATACGTCAATTGCTCTAGTTCCTTCAGGCAGATCTTGTCTTTGCCGACTTGAATTTGCTCCTTGTTGACTTGAGGGATTGATCACGGCGCTAGGGTCTTCAATTAGACCCAATTCAAGGGTTTCTTCGATATGTAAAGACTTCTTAAGAACACCTTGAATCCAGAATTTTTCTACCCGCTTAAGTAAGGTTTCACGGGGACTAGCTTTCTTGCTGGCAATATCAATTTTCATTAATTGCAAGAGAGATCCTACTATCCCCCAGGAACTGACAGGAGCTGGAGTTGAGGGCATAGTGTCCGTATCTGAGAGTCCCCGTAACTGTTTCCAGGTGATGCTTTCTTTAGCTAGATTGTGATGAATGACTGGTAGCCAACTGACTTTTGGTAGTTTATTTTTGTTCTTTTTGATATAGCTCTGTAGCTTGATTCTAGCTTCCTGTACAGAGCGATATAGAGATAAATGCGTAGTGAAAAATCCCAGAAAATATTTGAGAAACTCTTGTGCCACTTGATCAGGAACGGGTTCTCGCCAAACAATAATCTGAGCAATATCTAAATCTGCGAGTTGACGTGCTAATCCCAGTCCATTGCAGGAATTAAAAATAGCCAACTTCATACCTTGCTCAATGGCTCTTTCCATCGTCTCTCTAATCGTTTGAATATCTAGAGATTCTTCTGAATTAATTTTGAGCAAGCCAGTTTGACCATCTTCTTGAACATCACTATGTCCAGCAAAAAATAGAATATCCCAAGATTTATTTAAAAATGATTCCAATTCTTCAAGAGTTGGCTGTCGCAGAAAAACACAATATGCTCCTGGTATCTTTCGGAGTAATCGTCTATCAGCTTCCACATCAATACCTTGACCGCTGTCTCCTAAAATACATAAGATTTTGACCCGTTTCGGTCTTTGGGAATTTGAGTTCTGGTCAGTAACAATAGCAGCGGCAATTTGCTCTGATGCAGCGAAGGAGAGAGCAACATCACCAAAACAGTCATCAATAAACAAGTCCCAGCAGTGCCAGGGTAGTTTGTGTAATATATTTTTGGTGGATTCAGAGGTAATCTCATGTGTTTGAACAACGACCTGAATTTCATCCTGGGAGTTTAGATCGAGAATTTGTTCGAGTTGTTGTTTTGTAGTCCTCAGCCAATGATTGAGATCGTTGCGTAAAAGATCAAGGGACTGATCACACTTAGCTATGTACTCAGGGATAGAAAACCGAGGACGTATAGTCCGTATAATACCTCTAGAATCCTCATCCCTAGAAGACTCCAGAAGGGTTTTATATTTATCCTGCCATTCCTGATAATACCTGAGAATTTCTGGGATTTGAGGTAGTTGACAGTATATCTGTCTGTAGTTCTCTGGATCATTTTTACCTTCCTCCACAATCTTGATGGTAGCTTGACCAAAACCTCGCTGAAAATTGCCATCTTCTGGGATAATAATAACTGTCTTACTCATTTTATTTGCCTTTGTGTAGAGCTAAGCAACAAATTCCTCAGTTACAGATTCATCATTTAGATAAATTTGAACAGTGACTAGTTTTCCTGGAAGTTCAGTTAAGGCAATCTGAATCCAACTGTCTGCTTCCTGGGCTTCTACTTCCTCACTATCTGACTCAAGCATGACTTTTAATTTTAAACCCAAAGGCAAAAACTCATTCTTTTCTGTAGGATGAACTTGAAATAAAAATCCCACCTCTTGATTTTCTGCCAACCATTGACTCACTACTAAATCTACTTGTTGAGAATCTGCTGATAAACCTAGAGTAATTTTTTTAGCCCGTTCAATAACATCATCGTTTATTTCTAGATTTCTAAATGCAAATTGTCTAGGTGCCAGGACAGCATCTACAG
>NZ_JAAHIE010000872.1:0-2388 GCF_010671945.1 Moorena sp. SIO4E2 | reverse complement strand
AGCATTGAGCTAATGCGCTACGCCCACGGCTGACGGCTGACGGCTGACATATCAATCAACGCCAAATCTTAATGTTGCCCTTTCCGCCTCCACTGACTAGGATTTGTCCATCAGGGCTAAAAGTAACGGGATAACAACCATTCAGATTGCGCAGTAGCTCACCAGTCCGTAGGCTCCAAAGTTTAATCTCGTTTATACTGGCACTGACTACTGTTTCTCCATCAGGGCTAATAGCAATAGAAAGCACCGCTGTTGAATGTCCAGTTAGAGAAAAGATTAGTTTTTCAGTGTGGAGATTCCACAGTCTGACGGTTTTGTCAGTGCTGCCGCTGGCGATAGTCTGACCATCAGGACTGATCGCAATGGAAGTTACCCATCCTGTATGTCCGGTAAGAATAGAGCGCTGTTGATACCCGCGTCCGTTCCAAAGTCTGATGGTTTTGTCATTACTAGCACTAGCGATAGTCTGACCATCGGGAGTAATAGCAACACAATTAACCATGTTTGAATGATCAGTTATTGTGTGAATTAGTTTTCTTTTGACACTCCCCACGGCTAGAAGCCGGGGGATTCTTGGTTCACAGACCCGTCTTGCTCAACCAGGTCGGAACCAGGAAGAGTAGAGGACAGGTCTCCCCAAGCGTTGATTAAAGTTCCCGTGTGCCCCACGGTACTCAAGGCTCTAGTTAAAATGTTTCTGGCGGCGTTGTGGTCTCGATCTAATTGACATCCACATTCGCAGACATGGGTTCTAGTCGATAGCGACTTCTTAACCACTTCACCACAGTTAGAACAATTCTGGCTTGTATAAGCTGGATTTACTGCAACAGTTATCCGCCCAAACTTTTGACCAAAATATTCCAGCCATTCCCGGAACTGATACCAACCTGCGTCGTTAATAGACTTGGCAAGACAATGGTTTTTAACCAGATTTTTAATCCTCAAATCTTCATAGGCGACCAGATCGTTAGACCGGATTACGCAACGTGCCAGTCTCTTGGCATGTTCTTCACGTTGTCTACTTATTTTGAGGTGTGTCCTACCTAGTTTATTAATCGCTTTCTTTCTGTTAGTTGAGCCTTTATTTTTCCGAGAAACTCGACGCTGATAAAACTTTAAGCGCTTCTCGCCTTTTCTGTAGAATCTAGGGTTGGGTTCAGAGTATCCATCAGAGTCGGTATAAAACTCTTTTAGCCCTACATCTAACCCGACGGTAAAGCCAGTGGCCTCTAGTTGCTCTGAGTTATCTAGTTTTACACAAAACTGAACATAATAACCATCAGATCTCTGAACAATGCGAACCCGTTTAATCAGCTTCTGGTCGAAACGCCATAAGTCCCAGGTGCCCTTAAGCTTGACCTTACCGATCCCTTTTTTGTCTGTGAAATTGATAGATTTTTTATCTGGCGACAACTTCCACCCAGATTGCTTGTACTCAACAGACCGGGAATGCTTTTTGAATTTGGGATAGCCTTTCTTGCCGGTAACCTTTTTTTTACAATTATCAAAAAATCTTTTGATAGCCCGCTCTACGTTTTCAACCGATGCTTGACAGGCGTGACTATTAAGCTCTTTGACAAACTTGAATTCGTCCCTTAACTGGGTGTTGTAACGGTATAGTTCTTTTTTGCAAATTCCGCGATTGTCCATCCAAAAACGCAGCACTTTGTTTCGGACAAACTTAGCTGTCCTTATAGCTTCATTTATAGCCACTTTTTGGGGTTCTTTTAGAATAGCTTTGAACTCCATTACTAACACCTTTGATCACCTCCTTAGTTTGTTGGATTTACTTATTATTATAGTCGATGTCTATTGATCAGGGAATAAATTCCCTCAAAAGACGAAACCTTAGAATAGTGGAGCCTTAATCAATAAGTTTTAACTTTTCTATGCATAGCCTGTCGCCTATAAAGGCTCCACTATTCTTACGGTAACTTTAAAAGGCTAACCCCATGAATAGAATTCAGGGACTTGCGCCCTTAGATTTTTTCGGTCAATCCCAATAGTATTGAACAGGAAATCGGGAATCGGGAATCGGGAATCGGGAATCGGGAATCGGGGGAAGAGTAAGCAGCAAGTTTATAGTAAGTCTAACAGACCAAGTGCGTAGGGTGTGTTAGGGGCGGACTTGCCCTTATTTTTCGCCTCGTAGCCAGGGTTGAGATAGTCCGCCCCGTAACGCACAACCCTTGGTTTGCCCTATTTTTTCCCATCAAGGCCCCGGTTGGTTGGGAAAGTCCGTCCGGAAATGAAACGGGCAAGATGCCCGTTCCACCAAGATGCCCGTTACACCAAGATGCCCGTTCCACCAAGATGCCCGTTCCACCAAGATGCCCGTTCCACCAAGATGCCCGTTCCACCAAGATGCCCGTTCCACCAAGATGCCCG
>NZ_JAAHIE010000871.1:0-2391 GCF_010671945.1 Moorena sp. SIO4E2 | reverse complement strand
TAAACTGTTTCACCCATTCTTGAGGGTTGTCTCCCACTGGCGCAAAGTCTAAACCTCTGCTCTTAACAAAGTCCTTGAATATAGGATTACTAGCTAGTTGTACTTTGTGACCTGCGGCTTTTAAGCCCAGCCCTAGAGCAACGAAAGGTTGTACGTCGCCCCGCGTTCCAACTGTTATAATAGTAATTCGCATATTTTGTCTTGAGATCAAACCACATGAACAACCGAACAATTTTGTTTTTAGTAACTACTATCTAAAATTTTATGATTTGATTTTTTGACTTTAGAAAGCCAATCTTTAGCTGACTTTAAAATTTCTGAATAAGGAACCGTTGTTTCGGCTATTAAATCCAAAAAAAATGGTGCAAAAAACTGGGGAAAAAGTTGGTTCATTGTTCTAGCAAACTTACGCCTTAAAACAAACTGTAAGAATAATGGTTTAGATATGGGAATACTGTTCTCAGCCAGGTTCTTCAAGGTATGAGCATCTCGTATCCGGCGAGCTGTAAACTGTGGTATCGCCTTAGTATAGTCATCATCATACTCATCCAAAATGCGATCGAACACAATTACATCTTCTAAAGCTGAATTGCAACCTTGAGCTATAGTTGGGGGTACGGCATGGGCAGCATCTCCAATAATCAATACACTATCACCTTGATGATAACGATTGCAGCGAATTGTCACGAAGTTCCAGCCTGGTCTTTTGACAAAAGCTTCGGCTTCAGATTCAGACATTAGCTTGGCAACTTCTGGGAAATTATGCTCAAAAAATTCCCTTACCTCTGACTTACTAGAAATACCCATTACTTGATTTTTTTTGTGGTTAAAAACAAGACCACAACTTAGGGTATTGTCGGGCTGAGGCATGGCTAATAATCGCGTACCATCCTCTAATTTCCATGAGTGTAGCTTGTTTGGTTCTAAGTTAATTCGTAACTTATCATTAATTCGCGATAAGTAAACGGTTTTGTATACCTCATGGAGATAACTTTGTTCAAACTCGAACCTTTCTGTATTTAGAAAGTGAGTTCTTACTACTGAACGCACCCCATCTGCTCCGAACAAGAAGTCATAGCCAACAGTAATTTCTTCTTCTGTTTCTTTTTTAAATTTCAAGCGCTTATGTCTAAAATCTACTCCGATACATCTGGAATTGAAGTAAATGTTGACTTGTCGATTTTTGTCTTTTTCTTCGAGCTTTTCTAAAAGCGTATTTACCAGTGTATTACGGTCAATAGTCAGGATTGGTTTTCTCCTTACTAATTCCTGAGGTTTACTGTTTTTTGAATAATTAATCATGCCCGTGTTTTCGATTCCATGAGATTTTACCGCTTCCTCTAATCCGATATTCCTTAAAGCGTTCAATCCCCTTTCAGAAAGGAGAAGGGGGAAAGTTCTGTATTTAGAGAAAGAGATTTTTCTGGGATCGGGGCGGCTATCATAGATATCGATTTGGTATTGACCGCGACGTAACAAGTAATGAGCAAGTAAGGAACCAGCTGGTCCAGCACCAATGATTGTAACTTTCATCACAAAAACTCCCTTGGCATCCCAATTATGCAATAGTTTCCTGGTGAGGAAAGCGAGGCGGGATTTTTGCCGCTTTCCCATTAGTTAGGCTAATCTTTAAATAGGGCAATAACCACCCCATATTTTTTTATCATAAAAAGTCAAGGTGATTAACTGTTAAGTGAAAGAATCACAGCTGATCAGGAACGTGCAACAATTGGACAGCTTGCCCTTTGACCTACTCCCGACGTTAGATTAAAAGTGCTCTAGGTGTTCTAGATCTATTAGCTACGATTCCAAACAGCAACCTGTCTATCTAAGAGCTGATTTGTAAATAAAAGCTTAAGAAGCTAATCGGCGAGTCATTAAACTAATGAGCGAGCCATAAATCATCGCTTCGCACTTTGGTAGTGTACAACTCATAATCCTTATATAGGTTAAAGGCTAATCAGCCCGTCATTGAGTTACCTTTAGATTATCTTTACAAATCAGCTCTAAATTCGCGGAGATAACGTTTATAAATTACCCTGGGTGCATCTCATTTTTACAAAAATACTAGGATGATCAGGCTTAAACCCTTATAATCCCGTTACCTGAGTTATTGATTGCCAACTTTGAGATTCACCTATTATACCATATCCGCTTGCCACACCCCCTTTATAAAAAATCGACCAAATCCTTTTATTCGAGTAATCTATAGCTGTTTGGATAAGGGGGGTATGGGAACAGGATTTGGTATTACCCATTACCCTTTACTAGTCTAAGCACAAAAAATAAAAAACTAGATTCTATAAGTTATTTTTTTGTCAAAAAATATTATTATAAGTAAAACTTATAATTAAGAGAAAATTAAGATTAATAGTTGATTATAAAAATAAG
>NZ_JAAHIE010000870.1:0-2399 GCF_010671945.1 Moorena sp. SIO4E2 | reverse complement strand
CTTTGGAAGAATTGAGCTACTGGTATTTTGTTAAGGATTAGTTGTAGGGCTTTTTCCAAGACTTTCATTCTCATTAATCTCGAACTATAAAATTCTCAAGGGCAGAGGTTTATTTTAAGCTGTTCGCCTAGCGTGAGCCTGTGGCTGACGGCTGACGGCTGACGGCTGACAGCACCTCAAGTAGCGTGGCCTACGGCCAACGGCTAAATCCTTACAAACCAACCGATTTTTTTTCCTGAAAAAAGTACCCTTGTGGGTACTGTCAGAGTCATAAATTACTTTTTAGATTTGAATAGACATCTTAAAAACATATCAAAATTCTTTTCCCTAAGGAGATTAGCATGGCAAATCGTTCAGAGAAGTCTTTTGACGTTCGCCTTGACGCTGCAAAACTAGCCAGAAGTCGTGACTATCCTACCCATAAAGCCAATGGGGATGAACAGCGACATGCTGATGATCAGTATTTTATGTCCTTTACCAAAGGGCTACCTCACAATCCTGATACAGGGCTACTACAAGACCCACAGGATTTTGTGGAGTTTCGCCGTGCAGTGGACGATGGCTTTATTGATCCCTTCTCTGATCGGGTACGTCATGGTGCCAAATTTGAGGTAGTATTTACAGGTCAAGACTACACTATTAAACCTGAGACTAACCCTGATCTGCTTGAGCAATTTAGACAATGGCAAGCACCAACTGCAGGGGTTGTCTTTGAGCTAAACGGACCCGATCCACAAGCGGTTACCATGCCTCCAGCACCACCGTTAATGGATGCTAGCGGTAAGGCTAACCCAGAGCTAATTTTTGAGATAGCAGAGGTCTACGAATTAGCCATACTGCGGGATCAGCCCCTCAATGACTTTGAGAAAAGAGGAGCGAATAGCAAAATCGAGAGTTCAATCAATCGTCTCAATGCCCTCGACTATATTCGCAACCAAACTGGACGACCTCGGAAGGTAAATTCCAGAGGCAAGCTTGATGAGCAAAATGTATTCCGAGGCTCTTCTCCAGGAGTGGAAGTCGGCCCCTATCTCTCTCAGTTTCTACTGATAGGTAATGTTGATCTCAATGGTGGTGGCAACGTTGCAGAGGGGAAAATTACCTATGGTGCTTTGCAAATTGATCAAAAGGTTCCCATTGCAACACCCTGCCAAGATTACATGACCAACATGGAAGACTATGTCTTGGTTCAGCGTGGAATTAAGCAAGACAGAGAAACCTATGTTTTAGAGAATGATCAAAACCCTAAGCTACCAGATCGTCCAGCTCGTCGATTTATCTCCACTCCCCGGGATTTAGCCACCTATGTTCATTACGACGCTCTTTATGAACCCTATCTCAACGCTTGCATCATTCTCCTGGGGATGCAAACACCCTTCGATCCCGTTTTTGATCATCTTTCTGGGGGTGGTGTGGCAGCAGCTAATCCAGCAACCCGTCGCAATGCTGGTGGTTTTGCCCTCTATGGCGGTCCACACATCTTAACTTTGGTTACTGAAGTCGCCACACGAGCACTCAAAGCTGTCCGCTTCCAGAAGTTCAATAACCATATTCGCCTGCGACCAGAGGCATTGGCAGCCCGGATTGAACTATTACGGCGATTTCAAGAGCTACCTAATCAAGCTAAAGCTAGTGTACCCAGAGCATTAATCAAGTACATTAGAAGGTTTGAACGTGAACTAGAAAGCAACGGTACTCTCAAGTCGATTTTGGAACTAGCCAATCAAAATGGCTCTAGCTCACAGAATTATCTACTACCAATGGCATTTCCTGAAGGGTCTCCCATGCACCCTGCCTATGGTGCAGGACATGCCGCTGTTGCTGGGGCATGTGTGACCATGCTTAAGGCATTCTTTGATACTAGTGCAGTTTTAGTAGAAACACCAGTCAAAAACCCAAAACCGGGACAAGCAAGGACACAGATCAGATTTAAACGCTATAGCCCCAAAGATCAGGCTATTGTGTTCCGTGCCCCTGATCCATCTGCTTACAGGAAAGGTGAGGCGAGACTTGTTTCAGAGCGTACGAGGGATTTTTTGACTCTGGAGGGTGAGTTGAACAAACTCGCTGCCAATATTTCTATTGGTCGCAATATGGCTGGGGTTCACTATTTTACTGACTACTATGATAGTTTGCGCATGGGTGAAGAAATTGCCATCGGTATTCTCGAAGAACAGGCATTGACCTATTCCACTGATCCCTTTGTGCTGTCACTGCCAACCTTTGATGGAGACGTGATTCGGATTGGTGCCCGTTGAGCTATCCCTTCCTTAATGATGGGTATTAAGTTGAATACCCATCATTAAGGAGATGGGGAGATGGGGAGTAGAAGATAACCCAGCTGATGCGGATCTTCTCCAAATCATTTTAACTGATGCCCAAGAGATTCAGTGGTCACT
>NZ_JAAHIE010000087.1:16959-19789 GCF_010671945.1 Moorena sp. SIO4E2 | reverse complement strand
GTTTATGATACTTATGAGGTACATTCAATTTTCCCATAGGCCACTCCCGACTCCCGACTCCCGACTCCCGACTCCCGACTCCCGACTCCCGACTCCCGACTCCCGACTCCCGACTCCCGACTCCCTAATGATTCCCAACGCCGAACGATACTGGCTCACAAATGCCTACGTACCATTTTGCCTACTGGAAAACAGCAACGTTTGCGTCCGCAACGAGCAGGGTTTGTGCTTAGTTGATATTGAAATTAATCAGGGAGCCATTGGTGCAATAGTTTCAAAGGCGATTGTTCCCAAAGGGCAGCAAAACACGATGGTCGAAAAGAGCCGCTACGCGATCGCAAACAGTACCGAAAACAGTATCGCAAACAGTGTTGAAGCTAGCACAGATACCAGTAACATACCTAGTGACATCCCCAGTATAAATCTCCGGCAAGGACAAGTATGGCCGTGTTTTCTAGATATACACACCCATCTGGATAAAGGTCATATTTGGGAACGGTCTCCCAATCCTGATGGTACCTTTAATAGTGCCTGTCTCACCGGACATGCTGATGCCCAAACCTATTGGCAACGGTCAGATTTATATCGGCGCATGGAATTTGGACTCAAATGTAGCTATGCTCATGGCACTAAAGCTATCCGCACCCACATTGACTTGGTTGGAGAACAAAGTGCGATTAGCCTAGGCGTTTTCCAAACCCTCCAGAAAGAATGGCAAGACAGAATTACCCTACAAGCAGTGTCTATAGTTACTCTAGATTACTATCAAACTGCCGGTGGCATTACCTTAGCCGATCAAATTGCTGAAATCGGAGGCATACTTGGAGGGGTAGCTTATAGCAACCAAGACCTGGATGCTCAACTCGATAGGGTTTTTTCCTTAGCTAAGGAGAGAAACCTCAACCTAGATTTCCATGCTGATGAAAACGGTAATCCCGATTCCCATTGCTTACGAAAGATTGCCCAAGCTGCGATTCGTCATCAGTTTACCGGAAAAATTATTTGTGGTCACTGTTGCAGTTTGGCCGTGCAACCTTTAGAGGAGGTTGCGGAAACTCTCAAGTTAGTCAAAGCAGCAGGAATTGCTATTGTTAGCTTACCCATGTGCAATCTTTATCTACAAGATCGACAGGCTAACTCTACACCTTCCTGGCGGGGAGTAACCAGGCTCCATGAAATTAAACAACAGGGTATTCCGGTAACTTTGGCTAGTGATAATTGTCGAGACCCCTTTTATGGATTTGGAGACCATGATGTATTAGAAGTCTTTACCCAAGCGGTACGGATTGCCCATTTAGATATGCCCATCGGTGATTGGCCCTGTGCGGTAACCAAGACAGCCGCTGATTTAATGGGTTTACCCGAGATGGGTAGGATTGGGGTGGGACTCCCGGCAGATTTGATTTTGTTTAAGGGACGCCATTTCAGTGAACTTTTGTCCCGTCCCCAGCATGACCGAATTATCTTGCGTCAGGGTCAGCCAATTGATACTAGGTTGCCGGATTATGCTGAGTTGGATGATTTATTGAATTTAGAATTTAGAATTTAGAATTTAGAATTGGGGAATCGGGAATCGGGAGTCGGGAATCGGGAATCGGGAGTCGGGAATCGGGAAAAAATTATCTGTACCTGATAACTATGAAAATTGCTATATAGCAGTTTTCAACAATTCCTTAGCCCATATCCGATTTGTTTCTGATAAAGCTGGTACTGGCTCTTGGTCATAATCGAGTTGATAATCATAACCCCCTCGCTCATAAACGCTATTAATTATAGCTTGTAAATCTACTATCGCTTCAGAATCTTCTGGACGTAATGGTAGGGAAAAAGCTGGTAGCTGCTCTGGGAGATTATAAGTATACAATTCGCCTCGTGGACGATGCTCCTCTCGACTAACCAAAACACGATAATCGCTTTCAATAAAATTATTTAATAGTGGCATTGGTTCCCAGCCTCTGAGCAAATCTATCTCCACTAAATTGGTCAAACTTCCTAACACCCGTTGGCGTTTTTTCAGGTAAGTTTCTCTACCTTCACCAGAGCGCTTATTAACTGGAGATAAAACTTCGATAGCCGTTACCACAGCACCGGTAGTCATATCTCTTACTTCCAAATACCCTTGCTTGATTTGTTCAGGAATAGGAACCATTACTGTCAAGGGTTTTGTGGTTGGTGGCGCAACAGCAACCTTAGAGCTGGGAGAATCTTCAGGATTTGGTTGACGTTTAACAGTAACATCAGGAATCCTAACTAATAAGAGATTATCTTCGTTAGTTTTATTAACCTGATAAATGCGCTTTTCAATAGCTACTTTATACTTCGGACGTACCTGGGGAATTAAACACTCAGCAATTAAACTAATCAACCAATGATGTACTTCTGGCGATAAATCCGGATGTTCTAAATACGGATCCATACCGGGAAAGATTGACGGCATCCCTTCACCTCCCATCAGCTCTGTTTTCTAGGTTAGCAGAAGGTTAGCAGAAGGTTGAAGGTTGAAGGTTAGCAGAAGGTTGAAGGTTAGCAGAAGGTTAGTAGGTTGCCGGTTAGTAGGTTAGCAAGTTAGCAAGTTAGCAAGTTTGCCGGTTATCTTCTGAACCTTCAACCTTAAACTCCATAACCTTCAACCTTCAACCCCATAACCTTCAACCTTCAACCTCCTAACCTTCAACCTCCTAACCTTCAACCTGTTAACCCTATAATCCATTCCCAATTAAAATAAACGGTGCCCAAAAATAAGGATGCTCCAAACCATACTCTACTTTGGTAATTAAAGCAATTTGAGCTTGTCGGAGGGCTTCGGCTTTAGTAACGTTCCCCTGTTTTA
>NZ_JAAHIE010000087.1:0-16859 GCF_010671945.1 Moorena sp. SIO4E2 | reverse complement strand
AATCCATTCCCAATTAAAATAAACGGTGCCCAAAAATAAGGATGCTCCAAACCATACTCTACTTTGGTAATTAAAGCAATTTGAGCTTGTCGGAGGGCTTCGGCTTTAGTAACGTTCCCCTGTTTTAAGACCTGATAAAATTTATTCATCAAGGCTTGGGTACCTTTGTCATTCACTTTCCACAGGGATGCGATCGCAGCATCCGCACCAGCATTTTGCATCAGATAACCAAAACCCAGGATTTCTTTGCCATCCCCCAATTCTCCCCCTAAGCCGGTCTGACAGGCACTGAGCACTACTAAATCTACATTGGGGAAATTCCATTGTTCCACCTCGTCAACGGTAACATGACTGCCATCACCAAACAGAATAAATGAATCTTGTTTAGTTTTCTCGAACACAGCGTGGGTGGCTAGATGCACAATGGAATAGTCATTCATCTGATAAATGGTATCCTCATGAAACTGTTTATCGATGAATAGCTTAGTGTTGGGAAAGGTTTCTGCCAGACCCTCAACTTCTGGTTTGGTAAACGCTAAGGCTGGAAATTCATGCTGTTTATCCCCGATCTCAATCCTATGCTCTTTGGTGACCGCTGCCGCAAACACGTCTAACTGTGGTGTCGGTTTATGGTCTAGGGATGTTAGGCTCAGAGCAGTAATCTGATTAACTCTCAACCGCTCAATTAACCATTGCTCGCCATCATACAAAGCCCCCAGGGGAATATAGCGCAATTTGCCATCAGGAGCATAAATAATAGTTTTGGCATTAGCTTTGGCTAAGTCAGCTTCAATCGGTTTAATTAGCCACTCGTACAGTTGCTCGACGTAAATTTTGTAATTATTGCTCCCATTGCCAACGGTTTGGCGGAAGTTGTCAATCGCTCTTTCCACGTTTTTTCGGTTTGCCTTAACCGTGCGGTGAATTGGGGGAGCATCAGGGGTGACTAGGACTAATTCCAAACGGTCATCTAATACTAGGGGATAGAACATAACCGCATCCTGTTCCAATTGCTGGAGTTGCTCTCGTAATCGTCGATCGTAATTCTTTAGGTCTAAGTTTTCTGCTTCTGTGGTTTCCCTCAATTTTGCCAAGGAAGCTTTTACCTCTGGACTCTTCAGGGAATCTTGAAAGTCTTTCCTGACCTGGGCTTGATTTTTCCTAAGTTGAATGATTCGCTGTTGCTGGGTTTGGGTGCGCTTATCCGTAACAATAGTTTCCAGTTCACTGAGTTCTTGATCCAGGGCAATAGCTTGGTCGATAATTGGTTGGATACCCTTGAGGATTTCCTGTTCTTCAGTCAGTTCTGTAATGCCATCAACGGTGTTATAATTCCCTAGCAGATTACTGAGGTAATCCTCCAACTCCTGGACTTTCAGTAAATCGAGCACCCGTAGGGCTTCTAACACTCGATCTTTTTGCAGCAGTAAATCAGCCAAGCGCCGATAGTCTTGGGCAAAAGTGTTGGTAAAGGATTGTTGTTGTTCAATGGGCAGAACTTTTAAGTCTTTGCGGATCCCTTCTCGGACATTAACCGATTGTTTAAAGAAGGTAATCGCTAATTCCGATTGGTTTTGGCTATCATACAACTTACCGATACCAGCCAGAATTTTCCCTTCCGTTAAGCGAGTGCCAAGGGTTCGGGAAAGGGCTAAGGCTTGTTGATAAGCTGCTAAAGCCTCGGGATAGTTTTCTAGGTTAGCGTAAACTATTCCGATATTGTACAAGGTAAAGCTAATCCCGGCTTTTACGCCAATTTTTTGATTAATCTCTAAGGCTTGTTGATGATAGTCATTGGCTTTAGTATACTCTCCCAGTTTTTCATAAACTATTCCGATAGTAGTCAGGGTGTTAGCTTTCTGTAGGCGATTACCAATTTGTTGGGAAATAGCCAAGGATTGCTGATAGAATTTGAGAGACTTGGGGTATTGTTTCTGTTTTTGGTAAACTGTTCCGATGTTAGTTAGGGTTACCCCAATCCCTTCCTTATCCCCAATTTTATTAAAAATGGCCTTAGCTTGGTTGAAGTAATCCAAGGCTTGGGGATAGTCCCCCAAATCCAGATAATTTACCCCGATAGCGTTATAGGTGGTGCCAATACCGGCCTGGTCACCAATGTCTTGACGAATTGCTAGGGCTTTTTGCTGATACTCTAGGGCTTTGGGATACTTTCCCCAGTCATCATAAACTATTCCGATGTTGCCCAGGGTAGTAGCTTCCCCTGAGGGATCACCTATTTCTTGTTGAATAGCTAGAGCTTGCTGGAAGTATTCATTAGCTCGGTCATACTCCCCTTGGTCACCATAAACTGTTCCGATATTGTTGAGAGTCGTGCCAACTCCCTGGTTGTCACCAATGTCTTGGCTAATTTCTAGAGATTGCTGATGATAGTTTAAGGCTTTGGTATAGTCTCCCCAGTTACTGTAAACTGTTCCTATGTTGTCTAGAGTAGTGGCTTGTAGGGAGCGTACGCCAATGTTTTGGGAAATAGCTAGAGATTGCTGGAAGTATTCTTGTGCTTGAGCATACTCACCCCGAGCATTGTAAACTCTCCCAATATTATTTAGGGTAGTACTTTCTCCTGAGCGATCCCCCAAGTCTTGACGAATCCCTAGAGATTGCTGGTAGTATTCACTAGCTTGGTCATACTCACCCTGATTATCGTAAACTGAGCCAATATTATTGAGGGTAGTACCTTCCCCTAAGCGCTCACCAATGTCTTGATAAATAACTAAAGCTTGCTGGTAGTAATCATTGGCTCGGTCATACTCACCCTGACTTTTGTAAACTGCCCCAATATTATTGAGGCTATTAGCTTCCCCTGAGCGCTCGCCAATGTCTTTACGAATGACTAGAGATTGCTGGAAGTATTCTTTTGCTTGAGCATACTTACCCCGAGCATAGTAAACTGCCCCAATATTATTTAGGGTAGTAGCTTCCCCTGAGCGCTCACCAATATCTTGGTGAATCACTAAAGCTTGCTGGTAGTATTCATTGGCTCGGTCATACTCACCCTGACTATCGTAAACTAACCCAATATTATTAAGGGTAGTACCTTCCCCTGAACGTTCGCTTAGGTCTTGATAAATAACTAAAGTTTGCTGGTAGTATTCTAAAGCTCGGTCATACTCACCCTTACTATGGTAAACTCCCCCAATATTATTGAGGGTAGTAGCTTTCTGAGAGCCTACACCAATGTCTTTATAAATCGCTAAAGCTTGCTGGTAGTATTCTAAAGCTCGGTCATACTCACCCTGACTTTTGTAAACTTCTCCAATATTATTAAGGGTAGTACCTTCCCCTGAGCGCTCGCTTAGGTCTTGGTGAATCACTAAAGCTTGCTGGTAGTATTCTAAAGCTCTGTCATACTTACCCTGACTATGGTAAACTGACCCAATATTATTGAGGTTAGGAGCAACACGTACACGAGCGAGATCGCCCAACTTTTGGTTAATGGCTAAAGCTTGCTGATAATAGTCTAGAGCTTGACTATACTTCCCTTGTTTTTCATATATCGAGCCAATGTTGTTGAGTTTAGTCGCAATTCCTATGGAGTCGTTTAAGCTTTTGCTAATGGCTAAGCCTTGCTGGTAGTAATCTAGGGCTTGCTTGTAATTTCCCCAATTACTGTAAACTAACCCAATATTATTGAAGAGGGTTCCAGTACTTTTTTTATCATTAATTTTTTTAGCAATAACCAAGCCTTGCTGGTAGTAATCTAGAGCTTGGTCATACTTTCCCTGAGATTCGTAAACTTGCCCAATAAAATTGAGAGCAGTTATTTCTTCAGAGCGGTCTTTGATTTGTCGGGCAAGGGCTAGGACTTGCTGATAAGAATCCCGGGCTTTCTCATAGTTTCCTTGTCTGATTTGAGCTAGTCCAAGCGCTCCCAGGATATTTACTTGATGGGAGTAATTTTTAATTTTTCGAAAAATAACTAAGGCTTGTTGATAGTAGTCTATGGCTTGGCCAGGCTTACCCCATGCATAATAAGCTTGCCCAATCCCCCAAAGATTTGCACCTTTTCCCGTAGGATTTTCAATTTTTTTGGAAATAGCTAAGGCTCGTTGGTAATAGTTTATGGTTTGCTGATACTTTCCCTGTTTGTAGTAAACTTGTCCAATATTAACAAGGGTTTTCCATTCCTGAAGTTGATTCTTCAGTTCTCTGTGAATAGCTAAAGCTTGCTGATAATAGTTTATGGCTTGGTCATACTGTTCCTGTTTATAGTAAACTAAGCCAATATTATTGAGCACAATCCCTTCCAGCTTACGTTTACCCAATTCTCGCCGAATCGCTAAGGATTGCTGGTAAACCTCTAGGGCTTTGAGATACTCTCCTTTCTGGTTGTAAATCCCTCCAATCACAAACAGGATATCCTGTTCTAATCCCCGACTACCGCTTGCTTTAGTAATGGCTAACCCAAGCTCCAGGGTTTCTAGCCCTTTATCCAATTCCCCTTGAGCGGTATAGAGTGCTCCCTTCAAGGTCAGGGCTGCACCTTCTCCTAATCCATAACCCTCTTCTCGACTCAAAGCATGAGCTTGCTCCACAAATTCCCAAGCTTGGTTCAATTTCCCTGACCTGATGTAAGCTGAGCTGAATACAATCAAAGTTTCCGCTTGATAGTAGCGTGCTAAAATGCGTACGCTTTTCTCAGTCTTAGCTACTTCTTTGATAATACTCAAACCTTGCTGTAACCTATCTAACGCTTTGTCATACTCTCCTTGGGAGGAGTAAACTGAGCCAAGATTAACCAGTGCATAACCAATCCCAAGCTGATTACCTACTTCTTGGTTAATGCTTAGAGCTTGCTCCAACAACTCTAGAGCTTTAGCATAGTCTTCCTGACTTGAATAAACTGTTCCGATATGGGTCAAGGTTTCCCCTTCACCCTTACGGTCTCCATTACCTTGCTGAATTTTCAGAGCTTCTTGCAATACTTCCAGAGCTTTGCTTTGTTGAGATAAGAGATTGTAAACCTGTCCAAGGCCATTAAGAGCTTGAGCAACACCTGTAGAGTTTCCCAATTCCCGATAAATCGTCAATAGTTGTTGATAACTCTCCTTGGCTTGAGGCAACTGACCTTTAACAAACTCTGACCTTGCCCGATCGAATAACTGTTCCGCTTGAGTGGCTTGGTCTGGATTGGTTTGTGCCACTGCTGGAGCAACTCCCAGATTTTCTGGAGCTAAGATCGGTGAGAGCAGACACAGTAAGGTAGCACTAGCGAGCTTGAGACAGAATACAGGAATAGTAGAGTAAGTACCCATCGAAAAATCAGCCACTTGGTAGTTTCTTACTATATATCCTTAGGTGGTGGCAGTTTTATGCGAATTGTAGAAGTTTTAAATTGGGTGAGGGAGTAGGGAGTAGGTTGAAGGTTAGCAGGTTGAAGGTTGAACGCGATCGCGTTCAACCAAATAACCTCCTAACCTTGGCCTATTGGCCACGCGATCGCGAACAACCAAATAACCTTCAACCTGTTAACCTTGGCCTATTGGCCACGCGATCGCGTTCAACCTTCTAACCCTACAATCCATTCCCAATTAAAATAAACGGTGCCCAAAAATAAGGATGCTCCAAACCATACTCTACTTTGGTAATTAAAGCAATTTGAGCTTGTCGGAGGGCTTCGGCTTTAGTAACGTTCCCCTGTTTTAAGACCTGATAAAATTTATTCATCAAGGCTTGGGTACCTTTGTCATTCACTTTCCACAGGGATGCGATCGCAGCATCCGCACCAGCATTTTGCATCAGATAACCAAAACCCAGGATTTCTTTGCCATCCCCCAATTCTCCCCCTAAGCCGGTCTGACAGGCACTGAGCACTACTAAATCTACATTGGGGAAATTCCATTGTTCCACCTCGTCAACGGTAACATGACTGCCATCACCAAACAGAATAAATGAATCTTGTTTAGTTTTCTCGAACACAGCGTGGGTGGCTAGATGCACAATGGAATAGTCATTCATCTGATAAATGGTATCCTCATGAAACTGTTTATCGATGAATAGCTTAGTGTTGGGAAAGGTTTCTGCCAGACCCTCAACTTCTGGTTTGGTAAACGCTAAGGCTGGAAATTCATGCTGTTTATCCCCGATCTCAATCCTATGCTCTTTGGTGACCGCTGCCGCAAACACGTCTAACTGTGGTGTCGGTTTATGGTCTAGGGATGTTAGGCTCAGAGCAGTAATCTGATTAACTCTCAACCGCTCAATTAACCATTGCTCGCCATCATACAAAGCCCCCAGGGGAATATAGCGCAATTTGCCATCAGGAGCATAAATAATAGTTTTGGCATTAGCTTTGGCTAAGTCAGCTTCAATCGGTTTAATTAGCCACTCGTACAGTTGCTCGACGTAAATTTTGTAATTATTGCTCCCATTGCCAACGGTTTGGCGGAAGTTGTCAATCGCTCTTTCCACGTTTTTTCGGTTTGCCTTAACCGTGCGGTGAATTGGGGGAGCATCAGGGGTGACTAGGACTAATTCCAAACGGTCATCTAATACTAGGGGATAGAACATAACCGCATCCTGTTCCAATTGCTGGAGTTGCTCTCGTAATCGTCGATCGTAATTCTTTAGGTCTAAGTTTTCTGCTTCTGTGGTTTCCCTCAATTTTGCCAAGGAAGCTTTTACCTCTGGACTCTTCAGGGAATCTTGAAAGTCTTTCCTGACCTGGGCTTGATTTTTCCTAAGTTGAATGATTCGCTGTTGCTGGGTTTGGGTGCGCTTATCCGTAACAATAGTTTCCAGTTCACTGAGTTCTTGATCCAGGGCAATAGCTTGGTCGATAATTGGTTGGATACCCTTGAGGATTTCCTGTTCTTCAGTCAGTTCTGTAATGCCATCAACGGTGTTATAATTCCCTAGCAGATTACTGAGGTAATCCTCCAACTCCTGGACTTTCAGTAAATCGAGCACCCGTAGGGCTTCTAACACTCGATCTTTTTGCAGCAGTAAATCAGCCAAGCGCCGATAGTCTTGGGCAAAAGTGTTGGTAAAGGATTGTTGTTGTTCAATGGGCAGAACTTTTAAGTCTTTGCGGATCCCTTCTCGGACATTAACCGATTGTTTAAAGAAGGTAATCGCTAATTCCGATTGGTTTTGGCTATCATACAACTTACCGATACCAGCCAGAATTTTCCCTTCCGTTAAGCGAGTGCCAAGGGTTCGGGAAAGGGCTAAGGCTTGTTGATAAGCTGCTAAAGCCTGGGGATAGTTTCCTAGACTAGTGTAAACTATTCCCATATGGTACAAGGTAGAGCTAATCCCAGATTTTACCCCAATTGTTTGATTAATCCCTAAGGCTTGTTGATGATAGTCTAGAGCTTTAGTATACTCTCCCCGTTTTCCATAAACTCTTCCGATAGTAGTCAGGGTCTGAGCTTCATATAGGCGATGACCAATCTGTTGAGAAATAGCCAAGGATTGCTGATAGAATTGGAGAGACTTGGGATATTGTTTTTGTTTTTGGTAAACTTCTCCGATTTTAGTTAGGGTTTGCACAATCCCTTCCTTAGCCCCAATTTTGGTAAAAATGGCATTAGCTTGGTTGAAGTAGTCCAAGGCTTGGGGATAATCTCCCAAATCCAGATAATTTCCGCCCATATAGTTATAGATCCAGCCCATACCAGCCTGGTCACCAATGTCTTGACGAATGGCTAGGGCTTTTTGATTATATTCTAAGGCTTTGGGATACTTTCCCCAGTAACTGTAAACTGTTCCGATGTTGCCTAGGGTAGCAGCTTCTGCATAACGTACGCCTATCTCTTGTTGAATAGCCAAGCTTTGCTGATAATAGTCTAGAGCTTGGCTATACTCCCCTTGGTAACTATAAACTGTTCCGATGTTGTTAAGAGTCAGGCCAACTCCCCCCTTGTCACCAATGTCTTGCCTAATTCCTAGAGATTGCTGATCATACTTTAAGGCTTTGGCATAGTCTCCCCAGCTACTGTAAACTGTTCCGATGTTGCCTAGAGTAATGGCTTGTAGGGAGCGTACGCCAATGTCTTGGGAAATAGTTAGAGATTGCTGGTAGTATTTTTTGGCTTGAGCATACTCACCCTGACTATTGTAAACTGAACCAATATTATTGAGGGTAGTAGCTTCCCCTGAGCGCTCCCCCAAGTCTTGATGAATCCCTAGAGATTGCTGGAAGTATTCATTGGCTCGGTCATACTCACCCTGATGAGAGTAAACCTGCCCAATATTATTGAGGGTAGTACCTTCCACTGAGCGATCCCCAATTTCTTGAGAAATAGCTAGAGATTGCTGGAAGTATTCATTGGCTCGGTCATACTCACCCTGACTATGGTAAACATTCCCAATATTATTGAGGGTAGTACCTTCCCCTGAGCGATCCCCAATTTCTTGAGAAATAGCTAGAGATTGCTGGAAGTATTCATTGGCTCGGTCATACTCACCCTGACTATCGTAAACATTCCCAATATTATTGAGGGTAGTAGCTTCCCCTGAGCGATAACCTATGTCTTTAGAAATAGCTAAAGCTTGCTGGTAGTATTCTTTGGCTCGGTCATACTCACCCTGACGAGAGTAAACCTGCCCAATATTATTGAAATTAGTAGCAACACGATCACGACCGTGATCGCCCAACTCTTGGTTAATGGCTAAAGCTTGCTGATAATAGTCTAGAGCTTGACTATACTTCCCGTATTCGTCATATATCCAGCCAATGTTGTTGAGTATAGTCGCAATTTTGATGGAATCGTTTAAACTTTTGCTAATAGTTAAGATTTGCTGGTAGTAATCTAGGGCTTGGCTGTACTTTCCCCAATTGCTGTAAACTCCCCCAATATTATTGAGGAGGTATACAGTAATGTTCTGGTCATTAATTTCTTTGGCAATGGTCAAGGCTTGCTGGTAGTAATTTAGGGCTTGATCATACTTTCTCTGAGAGTCGTAAATTTGCCCAATAAAATTGAGAGCGATTATTTCTTGAGAAGGCTCTTTGATTTGTCGGGCAATGGCAAGGAGTTGCTGATAAGACTTTAGGGCTTGGTCATATTTACCTTGGCTGATTTGAGCTCGTCCAAGCCCTCCCAGGATAGATGCTTCAATCGAGGTATTGTTAAGTTTGCGGTAAATTTCTAAGGCTTGTTGGTAATAGTCTATGGCTTGGTCAAGCTTACCCAATTCATGATAAGCTAGCCCAATTCCCCAAAGACTTAGACCTTCGGTCGTAGGATTTTCAAGTTTTTGGGAAATGGCTAAGGCTTGTTGGGAATAGTCAATGGCTTGCTGATAGTTTCCCTGTTGGTTGTACATCTGGCCAATAAGAACCAGGGAAGTACTTTCCCCAGTCTGATTCTTAAGTTGGCGTTGAATAGCTAAAGCTTTTTTATAATAATCAATGGCTTGATCATACTGTTGTTGCTTTTCGTAAAGTGTAGCAATATTACCAAGGGTGGTGCTTTCATCAGCCTGATTCTTAACTTCCCGATGAATAGCTAACGCTTGCTGATAATAGTTGAGGGCTTGGTCATATTGTTGCTGTTTATCGTAAACCAGGCCAATAGTATTGAGCGCAATTCCTTCCAGCTTACGCTTACCCAATTCTTTCCGAATTGCTAGGGATTGCTGGTAATAGTCTATAGCTTTGACATACTCCCCTTTCTGGTTGTAAATCCCTCCCATCAAAAATAAAATATTCTGTTCTAATCCCCGACTCCCAGTTGGTTTAGTAATCGCTAACCCAAGCTCCAGGGTTTCCAGCCCTTTATCCAATTCCCCTTGAGCGGTATAGAGTGCTCCCTTCAAGGTCAGGGCTAAACCTTCTCCTAATCGATAACCTTCTTCTCGACTCAGGCCATGAGCTTGCTCCACAAACTCCCAAGCTTGGTATAATTTCCCTGACCTGATATAAGCTGAGCTGAATACAATCAGAGTTTGCGCTTGATAGTAGCGTGGGAGAATGCGATCGCTTTTCTCAGTCTTAGCTACTTCTTTGATAATACTCAAACCTTGCTCTAACCTATCAAAGGCTTTGTCATACTCTCCTTGGGAAGAGTAAACTGAGCCAAGATTAACCAGAGCATAACCAATCCCAAGCTGATTACCTACTTCTTGGTTAATGGTTAGGGCTTGCTCCAACAATTCCAGAGCCTTAGGATACTCTTCGAGATCCGAATAAACTGTTCCGATATGGGTCAGGGTTTCCCCTTCTCCCTTACGGTCTGCGAGACCTTGACGGATTTTCAGAGCTTGCTGCAATACTTCCAGAGCTTTGCTTTGTTGAGATAATAGATTGTAAACTTGTCCAAGGCCATTAAGAGCTTTAGCTTTACCGGAAGAGTTTCCCAATTCCCGATAAATCGTCAATAGTTGTTGATAACTATCCTTGGCTTGAGGCAACTGACCTTTAACAAACTCTGACCTTGCCCTATCCAATAACTGCTCCGCTTGAGTGGCTTGGTCTGGAGTGGTTTGTGCCACTGCTGGAGCAACTCCCAGATTTTCTGGAGCTAAGATCGGTGAGAGCAGGCACAGTAAGGTAGCACTAGCTAGCTTGAGACAGAATACAGGAATAGTAGAGTAAGTACCCATGGAAAAATCAGCCACTTGGTAGTTTCTTACTATATATCCTTAGGTGGTAGTACTTTTATGCGAATTTTACTATGGAGCGCTCACTAAGCTATGCAGATATTCTGAAAAAAACCCTGCAAGAGGCAACTCGTGCCCAACCTCGCTTACAAGCAATTAAGCTTTATCCTGTTTGCGATCGCGATTCCGGTCATTTTCTGATTCTGGCTACAGGCTGGGATAAGCAACGCTGGATCAACTCCATTCTGTTTCATGCTCGCTTAGTCGATAGCCAAGTCATGATTGAAGAAGATAACTTCGAGGAAGGGTTAACCTCTGCACTTATTGCCGCAGGTATCCCAGTAGAAGATATTATTCTTCAATGGGTTTCAATCCCTGCACCTACTCCCCAGACCTCCTGAACCTCTGATGACAACCCCACAAGCTATTGACTGGAATTCCTTAGCCTCGGAACTTACCGGAATAGAAATTATTGATGACCCGACCAAAGTTGCTAAATTATCCCTAGACTACTACCACTTCAGTCCCGTACTGGAATCCCAGCTTAAGGATAAACGAGGGAATATCGTAGTTCGTCCCACTACGGTGGCGGAAGTCCTGGAAATAGCTAGGGTTTGCGTTAAGTACAAAGCTCCCCTAACCGTAAGAGGCTCAGGCACTGGTAATTATGGTCAGTGTATCCCCCTCAACGGTGGTCTGATTCTCGATACTACCCGCATGAATCAGATTAACTGGATTAAACCGGGTTTAGCCTCTGTTCAGCCAGGGGTAAAGCTAGCCGCCTTTGACAAAGAAGCTCATAAAATTGGCTGGGAATTGCGCATGGCTCCCTCTACCTATCGCACTGCTACTATTGGTGGGTTTATTGGTGGCGGCAGTGGCGGCATTGGTTCCATTACTTATGGAGTATTACGCGATCGCGGAAATCTTCATGCTGTCCAAGTCGTCACCCTGGAAGACCAGCCCCGTGTGATCGAATTACGGTCCGATCAGGTGCAGAAGGTGAATCACGCCTATGGCACTAACGGCATTATCACCGAATTAGAAATACCCCTAGGGCCAGTCTATCCTTGGGCTGAAGTCATTGTAGTCTTTGATGACTTTATGACTGCGGCGAGATTTGGTCAAGCCTTAGGTGATGCGGATGGCTTGATTAAAAAACTGATTAGCATTCACGCTTGGCCAATTCCATCCTACTTTGCCGCTCTCAGCAACACCCTTCCGGAAGCTAAGCACTGTGCCTTGCTGATGATAGCGGAATCTTCCCTAGAGCCATTCCAGGATTTAGTTCGGGAGTATGGTGGAGAGGTCACTTACCAGAAGACTGCCCAAGAAGCCAGTAAGGGAGTCAGCCTAGCAGAGTTCACCTGGAACCATACCACCTTACACGCCCGTAGTGTTGATCCCAGCCTCACTTATTTACAAACCTCATTTGTGAATCTGGAACAGGTGGAGTATTTTTATCACCACTTTGGGGATGAAGTGATCATGCATTTAGAATTTATGCGAGTGGCAGGAAAACTGATACCAGTGGGACTACAAATCGTTCGGTATAGTTCCGAAGAGCGTTTGAATGAGATTATTCGCTATCACGAAGACTATGGCGCTATGATTTCTAATCCCCACACTTACATCTTAGAAGATGGGGGTATGAAAACCGTTGATATGGAACAGTTGCGGTTTAAGGAAATAGTTGATCCCTATGGATTGATGAATCCCGGTAAAATGCGAGCCTGGGAGCATCGGTAGAGTAAGGAGTGTGGGAAGTGTGGGGATAAGCAGTCAGCAGTCAGCAGTCAGCAGTCAGCAGTCAGCGGTCAGCGGTTAGCCGTCAGCGGTCAGCCGTCAGCTTATTTTATTCAAAAGCTGTTCCGGTAGCGTGGCCATAGGCCAATGGCTGTTCCCGTAGCGCATAGGCTGATAGCTGTTGGCGTAGCCTGCGCGTAGCGCATATGCTTACCTGTGGATAGTGAAATAAATATGGACACAACTGGACTCGAACCAGTGACCCCCACGATGTCAACGTGGTGCTCTAACCAACTGAGCTATGCGTCCAAACCATTCATTATGATAGCACATATTTAGAATATAGCAATTCTCAGGAACGTTTGAGGGAAATTGCCTATTGCCTATTGCTAGCATGCCTATTGCCTATTGCCTTTCCTTCAAATTCTTTTGAAGGAGGACATGAGGGATGAGTTCTGCTAAAATGTCCTGGTCGTTCAGCCTTTACCAACATCTTTATCTTTGAGTCAACCAATAGAAACCGCCAGTATCGATACATTAGCCAAGGAACTCGCAGCCATACAGCAAACTGGTTCTAAGCGAATTGCCTTGTTGGGGTCACGTCACGTTCCTATCACCCATCAGAATCTAATTGAGATGATGAGCTATGCCTTAGTGCAAGCGGGTAATCGTCTGATTACCTCTGGTGCCACTGGAACCAACTTAGCTGCCATTCGAGGTGCTATGCGAGCCGATCCCTCCTTGCTAACGGTAATTTTGCCCCAAAGTCTTCAGCGACAGCCACTGGAATCCCGAAAATACTTGGAGAAGGTAATGCATTTGGTGGAAAACCCCCAAAATGATACCTTGTCTCTCGCTGAAGCTAGTGCCTTGTGTAATGCCGAAATTGTTGCGAGGTGTCAGCAGTTAATTTGTTTCGCATTCCATGATAGCCGTACCCTCCTCAACACCTGTAAGGAGGCGGAACAGCAAAACAAGGTTGTTACTCTGTTCTATTTTGATTAGTTGTGATTAATTGTGATTAATTTTGATTAGTGTGAGCTAGACTATGCATCTATCCGGTTCGGGAATTTTACTTTACTGTATTGTGGGGGCAACGGTTTTAATCTATCTACCATTTCTGGTAGTTGGCTACAGCCGTTTCAAACTAGGCTATGACCAAAGTGCTCCTCGCGCCATGTTTGATCAGCTACCGCCCTATGCCCAACGAGCGACTTGGGCACATCAGAACTCCTTTGAAACCTTTATTATATTTAGCGCCGCCGCTTTGATGGCCTATGTCACTGGTCAGAATTCAACTCTCGCCATCGGGTGTGCGATCGCATTTGTAATTGCCCGAGTCTTCTACTCGGTGTTTTACATTCTCGATATTCCCTTGGGGCGATCGCTTATGTTTGCCATCGGCTCTCTTTCCAGTGGTACTCTGTTTGTTCTGAGTCTAAGCAGCGTCAGTGGCTAGACGAGATCAAGTCCACTTGCTTCGGGCCTTGATAGTTTTAGTTATTGGTCATTTGTCTTGAGAGCCACCAGGTTGAGCCACCTCCCCAAGACTATGGGCTTATCCAATACTGATGCTACCGGGCTTGATATCAATAGGTTTAAAAATTTTGTATAGGGTGCAACAAATTCCCATTTTGGTTTTAAGCTGTTAGCTAAACCGCGAGAAGCCCCGCACTTTACCTTCATTGGGTAAGTGTCGTATGGAAAGCGCGGGGCAAGGGTCGGAACGTAGCTTGCCAATGGGATATACTAGGGACAGTAGGGAAAACAAATTAAGAGCTAACCGCCACCTACTAGCTAAAAATAGAACGAGTTGTATTGTTCCGGCGCGGAGGGGCATCCCGTGTCGTTAATAAAGCTTACCGAGTAACCGAATCGTTGGATGGTGTTGGTAAGAAGCCCGCGCTGTACCGTGCTTGTCAGCGTCGGGAGTATGTCACGTAGTGAGCCACCATTGCTCACGGCCTACCGCTGACCGTTATTAATTATGGCTAGTACTTATTCTTTTGATATTGTTAGTGATTTTGATCGACAAGAGTTGGTCAATGCTGTGGATCAAACTATTCGTGAAATCAAAAGTCGTTACGACCTCAAAGATACTAAAACCACTGTCGAATTAGGAGAAGAATCTATCACCATCAATACTGATAGTGAATTTACCCTAGATGCTGTGCATACTGTTCTTCGTACCAAAGCTGCGAAACGGGAACTTTCGCAAAAAATCTTCGACTATGGTAAAATAGAATCAGCTAGTGGTAATCGTGTTCGCCAAGAAATCACGCTAAAAAAAGGCATCAGCCAAGAATATAGTAAAAAAATCACCAAATTGATTCGAGATGAATTTAAAAAAGTACAAGCCTCGATTCAAGGTGATTCAGTTAGAGTAACTAGCAAATCTAAGGATGACTTACAAAATATCATCCAGCGGTTGAAGCAAGAAGATTTGCCGATTGCTTTGCAATTTACTAACTATCGATAAGTAAGTTATCAGCTATCAGCCGTCAGCCGTCAGCCGTCAGCCGTCAGCCGTCAGCCGTCAGTCGTCAGCCGTCAGTCGTCAGCCTTCAGCTTATTTTATTCAAAAGCAAATCAAGTAGCGTGGCACAGGCTTCGACGCTGGGACCCATAAGCTGAATGCTGATAGCTGAATGCTGATAGCTGAATGCTGATAGCTGAATGCTGATAGCTGAATGCTGATAGCTGAATGCTGATAGCTGAATGCTGATAGCTGAATGCTGATAGCTGAATGCTGATAGCTGATAACTGATAGCTGATAGCTAAATGCTTACACTCTAGACTACTATGGCTTGATACCAGAAATGACTTCCTTAGCTGCTGCTAATGTGCGGTCAATATCCTCCTCGGTGTGAGCTAGGGAAGTAAATCCTGCTTCAAATTGTGAGGGGGCTAGGTAGATCCCACGCTCTAACATGCCACGATGGAAAGGAGTGAATTTGGATAAATCAGAGGTTTTGGCATCATCGAAATTGTGAACAGGAACACCAGTAAAGAACATGCCAAACATAGCGCTGATGTACCCACCAGTAGTTGCATGACCGCTATCTTTAGCAATTTGCAGCAATCCCTCGGAGAGCTTTTTAGTAATAGTCTCTAGCTGTTCATAGGTACCCGGTTTTTTCAGTAACTCCAGGGTTTTAATGCCTGCTGTCATGGCTAAAGGATTCCCAGACAGGGTTCCGGCTTGATACATTGGCCCAGCTGGTGCCACCATGGACATGATATCCTTTCGTCCGCCATAGGCTCCCACGGGCAAACCACCACCGATAATTTTACCTAGGGTAGTCAAGTCAGGAGTGATGCCAAATTTCTCCTGAGCACCACCGTAGGCAATCCGGAAGCCAGTCATCACTTCATCAAACACCAGTAGAGCGCCATGGTTTTGAGTCACTTCCCGCAAGCCTTCAAGAAAACCAGGTACAGGAGTGATGAAACCAGAATTCCCCACCACAGGTTCTAGGATGACCCCAGCAATCTCATTGGGATATTGCTCAAATAAAGCTTTAACTTCGTCCAGGTCATTATAGGTAGCAGTTAAGGTATTAGCAGTGGCAGACTTAGGAACACCAGGGGAATCGGGTAAACCTAGAGTAGCCACTCCAGAACCAGCTTGTACCAGCAGCATATCGGCGTGACCATGGTAGCAGCCAGAAAATTTGATAATTTTGTCCCGTCCTGTGAAGGCACGCATCAGGCGCAGCACGGCCATACAGGCTTCGGTCCCAGAATTAACAAACCGCACCATTTCAATACTAGGAACAGCGTCAATCACCATTTGTGCTAGCACGTTTTCTAGGGCCGAGGGAGCTCCAAAACTGGTACCCTTATCTAGAGCCTGGTGCAATGCCCCAATAACTTCCGGATGAGCATGACCGCAAATGGCTGGTCCCCAGGTACCTACATAGTCAATGTACTGGTTGCCATCTACATCCCAGATGTATGCTCCTTTAACTTGGTCAAATACAATCGGTTCTCCGCCTACTGATTTAAAGGCTCTGACTGGGGAGCTGACCCCTCCTGGCATTAGCTCCTGGGCGGCGCTGAAAATTTCTTGTGATTTAGTGGTTTTAAACGAGGTAGTGCTAACCAAAATAGTCTCCTAATATTAATAGTGTACGAGTTAGTTGAAAATAAGGGAAAAGGCGATCACCCCATTACCCCCCTTAAACAGGGCAATAGGTAACTTCGGCCAAAGTGCGCTTTCCAATGGGCGAGTAAATCGCCCTTGGGTCGCACTTCAGGGAACTTCGGCTTAGGGGCAATACTGGACAAGAGATTATTATCCTATGGAGACTGATCCGTTTTGAATTTGTAAAGAAAGAATGCAGATTTACTGATCAATATTTACTGATCAATACTGATCAATTGGATATCAGGGGTGGTATCTTGTAGGGTGTATCTCATTAAAGCTGTTTGACCCGCTGGGTGTTTCCATCCGTTGCCTAAAACTATGTCAGCATCTGAACCGACTTCCATTAGCCAAGCTATCCCAGTTGACCAAGTTCGCTACAACGATCAAGGACTAGTGC
>NZ_JAAHIE010000869.1:0-2408 GCF_010671945.1 Moorena sp. SIO4E2 | reverse complement strand
AAGCATTCAAACCAGCCGCAAACTCATAACGGGTAGTTGCCCGGTTTCCACGGAATGTGCGGTTAGGATAACCAGCAATACAGCCATACCGTTCTACCAGAGAGCGCAAAGCTTCATAAGCCCAGTCTCCAGGAGATACATCCCGCAGTTGGGAAACACTGGTGACCTGGTCTATCGAATCTACATCCGTGCCCTGGTTGTTGTAGATATTGATTTGTTGTAGAATTTCCGAGTTAGACTCACCCGTAGCCTGGGCAACGGTTAGCTCTTGTGGAGCCACTTTAGTTTCAGTAGAAGATTCCTCCAGGCTGGGAGCACCATAGGCACTGTTAGCCACCAGCAGTGAAGCCCCTAGCAAAGCGGGACTATATTTGATCGTATTCCAAAAACTTGTTGACATCTTTTCTCAATCAACCTCACACCTAGTAGACAACACTCTTGGACTCAATGCAGTCCGCCACTTTGTCCTACAACCACGAAAATTCGTTAGTTATAGGACAACTCTGGATTAGCATATCATTTTTTTTGTGATTTTTCGAGAAAGATACTCATCCTCGATTTTAGTCACTTACGATACAGCAGTCGCCAGCGATGCAGAGGTGCGACCCGTGGCGAATTTAATTCTTAATGCGGAAAGCGCACCTAAGCGGTCTTGGGGGTTTCCACGGGGCTTACAGCGATGCAGCGCGGTCTTGGGGGTTTCCCCCATGAGCGACTGCATCAAGACAGGTGCGGACGCAGGTTCCGCACACAGCCCCTCCCCATGAGCGACTGCATCAAGACAGGGCAGTTAGGACATGACAAAAGTCTCACACCCTTTGTAAGCGCAAGAGTTTGACTTGTGACTTGTGACTTGTGACTTCTCCTAAACTAGTCAGCTATCTGCTGATAAATCACAGCAGATAGCTGATAGCAATACCTAGAATTTGTACCTAGTATTTTTACTTAGAACTTAAAGGTGGTACGGATGGCTCCAACCCAAATCGTATCATTGCCTTCATCGTGATTAGGATTGAAAATCACGTAGGCTCCTGGAGTAATCAGGATGTTCTTGCTAATGGGGAATTTGTACTGTGCCTCAACCAGGTAGGAAGTATCTTCATCTTCTTGTTCGGTACCATCAATTTCGGTAGCCTTAGGTGGCACACCCCCGGCAATACTGAACACAGCTCCCTCTTTGCCTAAATCAATGAAAGACAGGGTGGCTAGCCAAGTGAAGATGTCAGCATTGTCACCTTCTTCTACCGTACCATTATCATCTTCTGCTTCAGCATCAATATAACCAAACCAACCGCCGATGTGAATTTGTTCGGTCAGGCGCAAACTGGCTTGTGCTCCTAAGCGATTGGCAGAGGTAGCCGTATTACCGAATGGTTCCTGGGCCAGTTCACTACCAGTGCTACCCGAAAGATTGACACTGTCTCCTGGCTGGTAACTACGGACGTAGGTCAAAGATAGATCCAAATTATCAATGGGGGAAATACCCAGTTGAGCACCAGCGCTATAGGCACCATTGAACAATCCTAAGCCCTCACCGGGATTAGAAGCATCACCATCATCAGCCAAATAAAGTACTGATAGTTTCAAGGCATCACTAAATTTATAGGTGAAACCGCCACCAGTTCCGGTTACTCCCCGATGAGTTAGGGGGTTACGGCGGATAAACCGGGATAAGCCACCACTGCCACTGCTTGCCAGGATGGGGTTGGTCGGGTTGAAAATGTCATGCAAGTCCAGGCCAGTGGTTCCCACATAAGCCCTTAATTTCTTACCAATGGGGAAGCGGTAGTGCAATTCAGTAATTTCCACATCGTTGCCACCACCGGCATCATGACCCAAGCGAGCCATGTCGGTACCAGTCACACTACTGAGCCTAGTAAAGTTCCCTGCCTGCAAACGAGTTCTCAACCGGTCTTTACCGGTGAAACTGGTATCGAAGTTCAGACGTACCCTGTTGCTGAAGGTAATGTTTTCATCAATGCCTTCCTGAGCTTCTTCGTCATCATCCTCGTCTTCGTCATCTCCATCTAATCGCCTTTCTTCAGCTTCAGCTTGTTCTTCCCCAAAGGCACCAGCAAAGGTAAACAGAACTTCCCCTTTGAGTTTGGTGGTGGTGGAGAACTGATGGTCTTCTAGGAAAGCCACCCGACCTTCTAAGTTATCCACCCGTGCCCCTAGGGTAGCCAGTTCTGCTTCAAACTCTTGAATCAGCCGTTGCAGGGTTTCCAAGTCTTCCCTGGTAATAAAGTCCGCTGTGCTCGCCGCAATTAACCGCTCAATTTGGTTCAAGCAAGCATTCAAACCAGCCGCAAACTCATAACGGGTAGTTGCCCGGTTTCCACGGAATGTGCGGTTAGGATAACCAGCAATACAGCCATACCGTTCTACCAGAGAGCGCAAAGCTTCAT
>NZ_JAAHIE010000868.1:0-2413 GCF_010671945.1 Moorena sp. SIO4E2 | reverse complement strand
GGGAAACTATTGCCTATTGCTAGCATGCCTATTGCCTATTACCTATTACCTATTGCCTATTGCTAGCATGCCTATTGCCTATTACCTATTGCCTCTTGCCTATTGCCTCTTGAAAACCCCTATATAACATCACCATCAATCAATTGAAGCTGTAAGCGCTTACCGAGTGCATTAGCTGCCCGTTCAATTGTGTTCAGGGTTACGGAGGTATTGTTGGGATCTAAAAGACGATCTAATGCCGCAGGACTAGTTTTCATGACCTGGGTCATTTCAGTTTTAGTCAGTCCTTTTTCAAGCATGGCCTGTTCGATTTGCCAAGCTAAAACTCGTTTGAGAGCTACCGCTTCAACGTCAGCCAGGATGTTATCTTCTTCTAAAAGTTCATCTAAGGAAGAACCAATATAAGGATTATTCTTCATGTTCTCTTTCTAAGTTACGTTTTCTTTGTAAAGCTAAAGCTAATTCTTGTTTGGGCGTTTTTTGAGTTTTTTTGATGAATCCATGTAACAAAACCATTTGATTGTTATGAATGCAGAAAAGGACCCGGGCAGTGCGGCCATTAGGTAAGTTAGTACGGACTTCAAATAAACCATTTCCCATCGGGCGACAGGTAGGCATACCAATAGGCCAGCCGTACTCAACAGTTTTGATGTCTGTGCCAATTAACCGCCGTTCCTCCTTGTCTAAACTTAAGAGCCAATCACGGACAGGTTCGTGATCAGATTCAGTTTTATAAAACTTAGCAGGAATTCGTTTAGAGGTCATTGAGCTTATGTACCATTTTTGACTGAAGTCCTCCGTTAATTTGTACTACTTTACACCTCAAACTCCCTTACTGTAAACGATGTAGCGATTGAGTCAAATATAATAGTCGAAGCAAAGCTTAGGATATATAGCTGGGGGGGCGACAAGCGCCCCGTAAACCTTGATATATATTAAATTGAGCGAATTATGGTAAAAAAAGATAGGTCATAAATTGTCAATACGACCTACCAATTGATAATGATACCAGAATTAGATCAAAAGCATCTAAAAAACCTACTTTCTGAATCTCAACTCTTGTTTTTTTACATTTTATTAATTATAATACAAGATATCAAAAATGTCAAACTCGAAAAAATTGCCGAATCTTGTCTTGGTGCAGTCGCTCATGGGGGAAACCCCCAAGACCGCGCTGCACCGCTACCTTTACCTATTAAATTCAGTTCAAGACGTCAAAAAATACAGAGATTTTTGTCACTACCAATATTTCAAATCAAAGACTTGTGGTTTCCAATTATTAAAGAATGGATTAAACAAACATTTTATAAACAGGAAAAAATTTATTTAGCTATCGATAGAACTAATTGGAAGGACAAGAATTTACTAATAATTAGTATGATTTCTAAAAAACGAGCAATTCCCATTTACTTTGAACTTCTATCAAAGTTAGGTTCAAGCAATTTATCAGAGACGAAACCTTGAACAGTGGAGCCTTATTACAAAAGAGTTAACCCTTTTATGCATAACCGATTACCCATAAAGGCTCCACTGTTCTACGGTAACTTCAAGAGCAAAAACAACTAATTTCAAATATTATAGGGCTATTTGATAACTATCAAATTGTGGTTTTGGGATACCGAGAGTTTTGTTCGGTGAAATTGGCTCAATGGCTAGATAAACAAGGTTTTCAATTTTGTTTAAGACTAAAAGAATCCGCACAAATTGAACTAGCCAATACCGGATGGGTTTCCTTGAAAAATTGTGGATTAAAACCGGGTAGTTCGTTATTTTTTGAAAAAGTAAAAGTTACAAAAACTCAACAAATTAAAGGATTTAGTGTAGCCTGTAAATGTCAGAAAAGTTATCGAAAATCAGTGACCAAAGAAGGTTGGTTTATTCTAACAAACATGAGTAGTATATCTGAGGCAATCGAAGCTTATAAAAAGCGATGCAGCGCGGTCTTGGGGAGGCAGCGCGGTCTTGGGGGTCTCCCCCATGAGCGACTGCCGTGGTTTCCCCCATGAGCGACTGCATCAAGACAACGGTTTGATATTGAAGAAATGTTCCGGGATTATAAGAGCGGTGGATATAACATGGAAGGAAGCCATGTGGTTGGTCAACGCTTTATTTCTTTAGTTATTTTAATATCTTTTGCTTATATTAGTGCCACAGTTATAGGATAAAAAATTACTAAAAAAGGAGTGCAAAACTATGTAGGTAGAGTCAAAGAATATGGGCGAGTAAATAAAAGACATAGTAATTTTTATATTGGAATGTATGCTACAAAATGGATTAATTTTATGGATAAATGTTGGGAATTAGTTTATGCTTTGATGCGTTTAAGTCGTCATAAGCTCGATAATTATTTACGAGGTATGAGAGCTATGAAGCTTATACAGTCTACTTTTTAGCTCTCATGTCGCCCCCCCAG
>NZ_JAAHIE010000867.1:0-2415 GCF_010671945.1 Moorena sp. SIO4E2 | reverse complement strand
CTTCAATCAAGAATTGGCTTAAGAAGCAAACTCAAGAAACTTTTCGCCTCCTAAAGTCATCTCTTGCTTCGCTAGATTACATAACTAGTTTTATGGTTGGCTATTGCAAGTTGACTCTATGCTAAACCTGACCGAGCGTCAACAGACATCGTCTCAAAATTTATGCAACTCAAAGTCCTTTTTGTGTCAATTGCACCACCTGAAAATCATTGTGGTGTAAGGGTTGTTATGTATCGCCATCTAGTTGAGCGAGAGCCTTTTGAGGTTTTAGTTGCAACTAATGGGGAATATGCATTAGAACCGCAGCCTCACATCTTCCTACAGTTACCTTATTGGTTACACCGTTTACGCAAAACCAGGCTTGGTCCTTACTTTAGTCGATGGATTACTGATTTTGAAAATCTCATTTGGCCCTTACTTCCGAATCGCTGTTTAGATAAAGCGATCTCTCAATTTCAACCCAATGTCATCCTGTTCCTAGCAGATAACTCTTTGGGGTTAATAGCTCGACGTGCAGCTGAGAAGCATGGTTTACCGCTAGTGGGTTTGTTCCTGGATTGGTTTCCTATCATGGATGGTTACTATGGCAATGCTCGATCCCGTAATCTCCTCAGCGAGCGCTTCAGATCGCTTTATGCTGCCTGCGATCTGGCATTCTGTACTAGTGACGGAATGCAGGAGATTTTAGGGTCACATCCCAATTGCCATGTGATTTACCCTATGCCAGGGCAGCACACAATTCCAGCTCAGAGCTATCCACCTTCAACTGGAAAGTTTCGGTTAGTCTATGTCGGCTCTGTAGAAAAATTCTATGGCAGAATGATCTGTTCACTGATTGAGGAGTTTGAGGGGTCAGCTGAACTAGAGCTAATTATCGTAGGACCGAATGCAGATTGGGACCAAAAAATCCTTGATCACGCCAAGGAGAAAGGGATTTATCTGGGTTTCAAGACACCCCCCGAAGCCGCAGAAGTCTTGGCTGGAGCAGATGCACTTCTTGTTGTTATGAGCTTTGAGGAGAAGTACGAGTTGTTCATGCGCACCAGTTTCACGACAAAGTTCTTAGATTACGTTGCCTTCAGCAAACCGATCATCCTGTGGGGACCTGAGTACTGTACGCCTGTCCGAGTTGCCCGTGAGCAAGGCGGTGCAATTGTGGTGGCACAACCTGACGCAAAGGGAGTGGTGAATGCCTGTCTTAGACTGGCTTCCGATACTCAACTGCAGAGTAAGATGATCGAGCAGGCCAAGAACCTGCATCAGAACCTGTTTAATCCCAATCGCCTGCAAACAATTTTTGTCACTGAAATTGAGAAACTCGTTGCACCTATTCCCCCAAAGGATCTTGCTATGCTGGCCAAAAGAAAGGCAGATTGACCTTTTCTACGGCAATCCTGACGAATTTATTCGTCAGTGCTTATCCAAAGTCCATCTATAACCCCATTGCCATGGGCATTCGCTTATGAAATCTGCTTGCCTTGCTATCCTGAACTACAACGGAATTCATCACCTGGAACACCTGTTGCCCACCGTTGAAGAAGCGATCATCAACTATTCTGGTCTGTGTCGAGCGATTGTTTTGGATAACTGTAGTACAAAAGGAGATGTGGAATGGGTGCGATCGCACTTTCCCTCAATTGAGACAATCTCAGCCCCTACCAATGACTACTTGTTTTCGTACAACTGGTTGTTACCTCAATTAGAAGAAGAAATAGTCGTTTTACTCAACAACGATCTGCGACTATCCCCGAATTTTCTGTCCCCGCTCGTGCAACACTTCGAACACGATGACGTTTTTGCGGTTTCAGCGACATCATTGGATTGGGAGGGAAAAGTTTACACGTGTGGCCCCTCACGATTAACCCATCGACACGGCTGGTATCAATGGAATTATGATCCTCAGCGACAGGAACAATGCCATACCTTTTTTGCCTCAGGGGGGTTTTCAGCAGTTGATCGCTGGAAGTTTTTAGAGCTGGGTGGTTTCAATAAGTTATTTCACCCTGCCTACTGCGAAGATCTCGATCTCTGCTTTCGCGCTTGGAGAAAAGGATGGCGATCAATCTTTGAACCAGACAGTGTAGTATTCCACCGTGAACACGGCTCCTGGGATGCACAAACGCTTTACAGCCCTGCCCCCCTAGCTTTTCGCGGTCAACTGCTCTTCACTTGGTTTAGTCTACCACCAGCAGCTAGCCTCCCAGAACGCTATGCCATGTATGTCTGGGTATTACTGTTGAATCTGCGTGGTAGACAAGCATGGTGTCTCAACGTTTGGATAGGAGTGTTATTAACTTACTGTACTTTATTCAATCAATATTCCTGGATGAAAGCTACACCAGTGGAATTAAAACGTATTGAGCAGTACTTGTGTGAACCTATTCCAATAGCTATGAAGGCTTAATCCATTAACTA
>NZ_JAAHIE010000866.1:0-2415 GCF_010671945.1 Moorena sp. SIO4E2 | reverse complement strand
AAGTATTAGTAGCTTTTGAACATGGTGATGTCCGTTTGCCCTATATTATCGGGTCTTTGTGGAATGGTAAAGAATTACCACCAGCAACTAATGAAGATGGTGCTAATAATATCCGGGTAATCAAATCCCGTAGCGGTCATGTCATCCGTCTCAATGATGAAGAGGGGGCAGAAACTATTGAAATTGTCGATAAAACCGAGAAAAACAGTATTATTTTTGATACAGCTAACAACACTATTGCTATTACCACCGATGGAGACATTACTTTATCAGCATCCCAAGGTAATATTAAACTAGAAGCACAAAATATTGAAATCAAATCTTCAGCAGATACCAAAATTGAATCCGGTGCAGGAATGGATATTAAAGCCAGTAGCACCATGAATCTTAAAGGTCAAACTATTAATCTCAACTAGGTAAGCAATCAGCAATCAGCAATCAGCAATCAGCAATCAGCAAATGCGCACGCTACGCGAACAGCAATCAGCTTTAATTATGGGACAACCAGCAGCCAAACAAGGGGACCAAATTACCGCTATTGATACTCATATTGTGATGGTACCCTCAGGACCAGTAACAGTACCAACTCCTTTACCCCATCCTTTTGCGGGCATTATTAACGGCAACCTCAGCAGTGATGTCAATATTATGGGAATGCCAGCAGCAACTGTAGATAGCACTGCGGATAATACTCCACCTCATATTCCCACACCTCCTGGCACTGCCTTTCAAAGTCCTCCTGCTAATAAAGGAACCATTAAAATTGGTAGCCCAACGGTAAAAATTAACGGTAAACAAGCAGCCAGAAATGGAGATATTGCTGAGACTTGTAATGATCCTGCCGATTTACAAATCGGACAAGTAATCGCAGTCGGTACAGTTTTTATTGGCTGAAACGGAGAAGATGATATCCCCCCTAAATACCCTTAATAAGGGAGATGAGATCCCCCCTAACCCCCCTTAATAAGGGGGGGATATGATTCCCTGTTCCCTGTTCCCTGTTCCCTGTTCCCTAAAGCCCAAAAAAAAATTTGTATCTCACATAATTTAAAAACGCTATATGTCTAAACCATTTTTAGGTGTTGGAGTAGGATTTCCCATCAGTTTAGATACTAAGGGAGATTTCCAAATTGCGGAATATGAAGAGAGTGTACGCCAGTCAATTGTAATTATCCTTGGTACTGCCAAAGGTGAGCGAGCCATGCGTCCTGACTTTGGTTGCAGCATTTATGATTTAGTTTTTGAGCCCAATTCACCTGCCACTGCTGGTAAAGTATCCCAAGCTATACAGGAAGCCCTACTGTTCTTTGAACCCCGCATTGATGTTATAGATGTGCGCGTTCAATCCCCTATTCCAGAACAAATGCTGGTCAGTATCGACTATCAAGTGCGAGCAACCAATAATGTCTTTAACCTAGTTTATCCATTTTATCTAGAAGGAAGTGCAGGTTAATGGCAATAAAAGCTCCTAAAATTGATTCTAGAACGGCAGAGACTATTGCCGCTCAGGTGCAGCAACTGCTGGAACAGTATACAGGAGAAACTAAAGATCTTGAAGGAACGAGTGGTGCTATAGTTAATATCTTTGCCCGTTTTGGCGAGATTATTATCGAGCGACTCAATCAAGTTCCCAATAAAAACTTCTTAGCGTTTTTAGATTTATTAGGAGCGTCTCGGTTACCACCCCAACCAGCACGAGTACCCTTGACATTTTCCTTAGCTGGCGGAACTACCGTTGATGCAGTAGTGCCAAAAGGAACACAAGTTGCTGCTCCTCCAGCGGAAAGAGAACAAGACCCTGTTATTTTTGAAACTGAACGGGAATTGGTAGTAACAGCCGCAAAATTAGAGTCTATTTTTGTGCGGGACCCCCAACAGGATTTGTATAGCGATCGCAGTTCAATTATTACTACGCCAGCATCACCAGGTGTTGATATTTTTCGGGGCAACCAAGAGATTGAACATAGTTTATACATTGGGCATAGCAAACTTTTAGGGTTTGCTGAAATTGATAGGTTTAAAGTAACGATTAATTTATCAGAAGTCCTTGGTACTCCAGGAGAAGTAACATGGCAAATTTGGCAGGAAACAGAAGATGGAGCTAATTGGCAAGATATTACACCGATAAATGATGGAACTCAAGGCTTGACGAGCCTTGACGATCGCGAAATAGAATTTAGTAATATTACCGCTTTACCGTTAACTACTGTTAATTCAGTAACTAGTCGTTGGATTCGCTGCCAGTTAGTTACTCCCATTACCAGTGTCAATCAATTACCTAAAATTGCGGATATCAAACTTGAAGCTAATATTCGTTCCACTGAACTATTAATCGAAACGGCTTTTCTTAATCAATTACCCGTTGATTTAACTAAAGAGTTTTTCCCGTTTGGTGAAAAACCGAAGCTAGGAGAT
>NZ_JAAHIE010000865.1:0-2416 GCF_010671945.1 Moorena sp. SIO4E2 | reverse complement strand
TAGTAACCTTCTTTAGTTTCCTTATGGCTACCTTGGGCTTACATCATTTCGCACCCAAACTAAAAAAATATATAATTATAGCATTATCGGCTGCTATACTCCCGTTATGTTTTGCTAGTGTGACCTTATCCCAATCTAGTGATAATGATAATCCCAATCCATTGGAACTGACTGCTCCTGATCCCCTCCTTCCTTCCTTATCCCCAGACGAACCTCTCAACCCCTCCGAACGTTCTAGACTCAAGCAAGCGTTGGATGAACTGAATGCTGAAGCTGAAGCTGAATTCAAAGCTGGTAATCAATCCAAAGCCTTTGACATCTGGTATCGGGAAATCCGGCTGCGGCGAGTGCTAGGGGATCCCGTGGCAGAAGTGCAAACCTTGGGCAGAGTAGGAGGAGTTGCCTGGAATGAAAACAATAAGCAGTCAGTACAACTAATTACGGCACGCTTGGAAGAGATTCAGCAGGAAAATGAAGCAGAAGACTCGATCAATCTGCCACTGTTAAAAGCTTTGGGTAAGGCTTATGAACAGATTCGATTGCCAGGACAAGCTTTGACAGTCTATGAGCAAATTCTCGCTGATGCTCGAAACCAGGGCGATATGGCAGCGGTTGAGGCTACCTTGAAGACCATGGGTGAATTGCACATGGCTTGGTTTGATTATCCCAAAGCAGCAGAAACCTATGAGGAATTACTGGCTCAAGTTCAGACCGATGTTCCTTTGGAACCGCTTCGCGAACGCATAAATGAAGAAGTGGCTTATTTACAAGAGCTAGCTTATATCTACGACCAAGACCAACAACCGGACCAGGCATTGCCCAAAAAGCAGCAATTAGTGGACATTTACCTAAATCAAGGTAATGATACCCAGATTCCAGCCCTGAAAATTGCGATCGCATCTGACTACAACAGCCTCAATCAACCAGAAAAAGCTAGTCAAACCTATCAGGAAGCCTATTCCTTAGCCTGGTCTCTACAGCAGTTTGCCCATGCTAGCGAAGCACTACAACCTCTAGCACAACTTTACCTTACCTCTAAGCAGCCAGAGTTTGCCTTGCAAGTTTATGAGGTTTTGCTGCAAGTTGAACAACAGTCCTATAATTACTATGGCTTGATGAATACTTACGACAACATTGGTCAAATTTATCTGGATATGAACAATTATCCTCAAGCCTTAGCAGCATTTCAAAAGGGGCTAGACTTGGCTGAGTCATTGCAGCATCGAGAAGCTTATTTTGTCAATAAAATTCAGCTAGTCAATCGGCAAAATTTGTAGTAATATTTTAGGTCTATAGTTGTTAAAATAACGACTATAGTACAGGGAATCGGGAATCGGGAATCGGGAATCGGGAATCGGGAATCGGTACTTGTGTATCAAGTAGTTATCGATTAAGTTGGTATCTTGGCATTGCTGAATTAAGGAATGAATGCGCGATCATCTGTTTTTGTTAAAGCCCCCTAAATCCCCCAATTCTGGGGGACGCAAGAAAGTTTTGTTCCCCCACCGGTGCGCTTTCCGTCGGCGAATTAAATTCGCCACGGGTCGCACCGCAGAATTGGGGGGCTAGGGGGGCGAAACCATACCCAGAATTAGGAACGCCGGTATTTTGATACCAATGCTGGAAATTAGGACTACAGATCAATTTCATTTCCCTATCTTCCTATTTCCCTATCTTCCCATTTCCCTATTTTCCCATCTCCGGAGCTAGACAACCGCTTCACTCCTCACCTTGATCTGAATCATCAGAGTCGCTCAACAAATACAACAATGCACAAATAGCAGCAACAATACCTAACAATGGAGATTCAGTAGAGAGGGTTAGAACTAGTAACACAATTTCCAGAAGGGTTTGGAAGTTTTCGAGATTGTTCATGAAAATTGTTTCAGGTCAACTACAATTTCATCAAACCCTGGGGCTAAAGCAGTTCAAACCTTGGAAGCTGTTGAGCTGACGTGAGTTATGGCCAACTTATAATTCATTGCCGACTTGTACCTGAGTTGTACCTGAGTTGGGCTGAGTGACTATAAAAGATAGTTATAGTTTGAGTAGTTCATCGAACCGACAACTATGTCTCGCTCACTCAGAGTTCATCCAGAGTATATTGACCAGGTTAAATTAGCCCTTAAGCGCAACGGTTATCCTCGCCAGAAAGACTTAGCTGAGGAATTGGAGATATCTCTATCAACCCTCAATAATTATCTCAATGGCCGACCTGTCGATAACCTGAATTTTCAAGAAATTAGTGAAAAATTGGGACAAGACTGGAAAGCGATCGCTCTTCTAGATCAAGAAAGCACACCAAGCAATAGCAATGTTAATCCAGATCCGTGGAAACCGGATTTAGATCAGGACGAGTCTATCCCTGACGTTGACTATTATGTTGAACGTCCTCCCATTGAAACCACTTGTTATC
>NZ_JAAHIE010000864.1:0-2421 GCF_010671945.1 Moorena sp. SIO4E2 | reverse complement strand
CAGCGCTACTAGGTGGTCCAAATTCCTCTGGCAGCTGATCGATGTGCTCAATCCCTAGTCGTTGGCACAGCAATTTCAGTTGCCGCAGCGTTGGTCTAGCCTCAGTCCTACCAGAGACCCAGCGCTGGTAAGTCGCACGAGGAATACCACAGTAGATTGCTAATTCGTCTTGAGACAAATTGGTGCGTTCAATTCTTAGAGCCTCCAAGGGTGAATCACTGGTGTGTTTGCGCCTTTTACTTTTCTCTGTCACAGTATGCTGGCTCAGCATGGTTTTAATGCCAGACTTCAAAGGATTATAGTAAGGCATCAAAATGAGATATAACCAGAAATACTGAAATGCGATTCGGCAAAGCCGACGCTGCGCGATCGCATCAGCCTGTAAACCTATTACCGCTAGGGTTTCAGGATTTATTCATGTCTCCTTTTCTCCGTGTATATATACGCCATTTTGGTCAAGCCACTTATCAATTAATTCATTGACCACATCGCTCATATCCCTGTCTTGCATAACACAAGCCGCTTTAAAGTTCTTTTTTTTATCTTTGGATAGATAAACCCGTATTGATTCTTCAGCCACTGTCCTACTACCAGTAAACAACTTTACTCCATTCTGGCATCAATGATTTTTTTTACAAAATTTATAAATTTATTTTCCCAGCCATAAGGTAGGATAGGGCAATCCCGCGCGCCGAGCCGTCAGAGTTCATGGGCTGGCTACTACTCCATTGTTCAACCAAGATAGCTCCATTATGGCTTATCCACAAAACTTGCAAGCTTGGGCAGTTACCCGCCTTCCCCAACGCAATGGGTAATCAAATGGGTAATCGTCGGTCGCTACTGCACTCGCTCCGACGCAGAGGGACACCTTCAGTTATGGCGTCAGCGAGTCCCTGATACCCAATTTGACCTCATATTTGATTTGCCCGATAGGAAAAACTATAGGGATTTTCCTCTTGATCAACTCACTCATTAATATGGGTCGCTTGTGAATTTTGAATTGTTATTTTCAATTTTAAATTAACAAAACTGATATCTTTAACCAGTCAAAAAAAATAATAACAGAAGGGATTCATTGCGGTCTTGGAGAGCCAGCAAAAAGCTTAAATATTTTGATGATATCATTATATCAAACGAATTATTATGCAGGCTGATACCTGTATAATCTAAATATAGAATGCGCCCCGGCAACTGCAACCACACTCAGCCAATACAACTTCTCCAAAGTCCGACGATAGGGAACTAGGAGCAACTAAGTATGCCAAAACCCAGGTATGACGAAAACGAAAACAAGTCACGCCATGCAGCAGCCGATCAGGACTGCTGCGAGGAAATGGCTGAGAAATATGGCTGGCAATTGGTTGATATCGAGGAAACAGGTAACCCTGTTCTTGAAGTCGATTGTGTGTTTGAAGGAAAAACTGAATTTCCCAAATCCTATTACAAAAAATTTTGGGTTTAAAGCCCCTAGAGACGAAACCTTAGAGAGTGGAGCCTTTAAGGTGGGTCGGTCTCGCGCAAAAAGGTTAAAAATTGATAATTAAGGCTCCACTCTCTTACGGTAACTTTAAATCCTTCTAGGACTGCTTTCTCTTATAAATCTACAAAAAACAAGAAACAAATTTATGGACACACACAAATATTTGTTGTACTCTAAAGATAGATACAGGCTGAAAAACCGTAGGCTGAGCCGGGAGAGAGACCCGTAACTTATCGACCTCAAAGTAGTAATGTCTAGAGGGAAGGGAAAGTCCTCTTTAAAAACCCAATCATCAATTAACAGTTGGTGTGTGAACCCAGAAGAATCACTATGCAAGATAAAACGGTACGGTGGGGCACACCGGAACCAAACGAAAAGGAAGGGAAACGGACTATGCACATGCACTTCCAATTAAGTAGTTAAACGCCTAGGGAGAACTGCCCTCTGGGTCTGCTGTGAACTGACTGAATACTTGGTCTCGACGGGTTTTTTGGTTTAGATATTGTCTAATTTGTGGCGGCGTCAAAGATTAGAACACGGCGGTTTAAGGCGGCTCGCAGATCTAGGAATCCCCGCTATGCGCAAGGCGGGGAGTGTCAAGACACCGAAAAGGAGGAAGACTAATGCGTAAATGGATTGTCTTTCGTGCTGAAAAGCGTCAACCTGGATGGAAAGAGCGCAAATATGCTCACTCTGGCTCTCTGACCAAAACTTTGTTCGAGCATTACGACTGCTCCGACAAGGCGCTGCCTGAACCTGGATACCGTCCGAAGCGAGTTTATTCGAGTTGATCAGTTTGTTGATCCTAACTATCCAGATTCATCAACCCATTACCGTCAAAGCGATTGGGAAGTTACACGGGTCGAAACCTACACACCAGATATCCCGGTTGACATGGATTTCGATATGGTCGTAATTTGCTACTGCAAGCACAGTCCCAA
>NZ_JAAHIE010000863.1:0-2424 GCF_010671945.1 Moorena sp. SIO4E2 | reverse complement strand
TCATAAATTTCCCGAGAGCCGTAGCGGGTTTGAGCGTTTTTGACTCCAGGGGTAAAAGCAATATTGGTAAATTGTCGTGCCATCAGAAATCCCCTTATTTATCTAGACCGTTATTTATGTAAGCTGTATTTATGTAGACCGGTCTGTCTATTTCAAGATAAATAGACAGGTCTGTATAAAGTCAAGGATTTTCCGCTGATTTTTTTGTAAAGTTTTGTTAAGCAGTGCCCGATAGTCACAGGACACTGAGGAGGGGAAAGTGTTAGGCTAAAATATACCGACTTGTCTATACAAATCGGATTCAGTAACCATGACCAAATTGACTTCATCTCGTAAACCAGTTCGCGATCGCATTTTAGAGAAAGCCTCTGAGCTCTTTTACAAAGAGGGTATTCAGAATGTGGGGATTGATCGCATCATTTCCGAGTCTGGTGTGGCCAAGATGTCACTTTACAACCACTTCAAATCGAAGGATGCTCTGATTGAAGCATTCCTACGACAGCGGGGCGAGAGCTGGCGTGCCTGGTTTATAGAAACTGTTGCCCAACATAGTTCAGATCCCAAAGAGCGTCTATTAGCAATCTTTGATGTGCTTCAATTATGGTTTGAGGCTCCAGATTTTCGGGGCTGTGCTTTCATTAACGCTACTGTAGAGTTGGCCAAGCCCAATCACCCAGGTTATCAGGCGGCTTTGGAGCACCAACAAGCGGTTTATGCCTATATTCTGGATCTGGCTCAGGCTACAGGCATTACTGATCCTGAATTATTGGCTCGACAGTTTTTACTGCTTGTGCAAGGCTCAATTGTTGTAGCGATGATGGAGGGTAACTCCATAGCAGCAGCACAAGGGAAAACCGTTGCTTCAGCATTATTAGGGAGAAGGGAGTAGGGAAGTCAGAAGAGGGAATAGGGAAATGCGATCGCACTGGTTTGTGGACGGTTGAGGGTCAATCAAAAAACCGTTGCGTCAATGGTGTAGATTAAATCAAGATCAACTATGACCAAGTCAACTATCGAGTTGTCGCTTTTTTCCCCGCGCCAAGCACGGGGGTTTTCAGCTTTCAAGAACTCTTCATAAATATGAAAGAGAAGATGGAAATTAGGACAACACCAATAACGAGATTCTCGACAGGTAGGGTAGATTGAGGGTTTTCAAGAAAATTGACTGTCGGTCTGACCACATTTTCCAGATTTATGGGATTGTTAAACTGGACTTCTTGGAAATAAGAATAACTAGGCTCATAACTAGGCTCTTGGGGATTGATGAACACTAGAGAAACAGTTTGAGCCATCGGACTCACTTCGGCTAATTCTTCAAAAACCAAGTTACGGGTGCCGTTAGCAGTCCTGGCGATGGCTGGACTGGTTGAGTTATAATAGATATCTGTGGTGAGAGACACTTGACTAATAAGTAGTACTATAACTAAGGTTACAGGTAAAGCACCGCCTAGGCTATAGGGGTTTCTAGTCCAATCATACCATTAATAGATAAGATTAATAGATACGATTTATACTGAACAACTAAGACAGGAATAAAACTAAGCTCAAAGGAAGTTCAGGGGCTAAGACTGTTGGCATTTTGCCCTTATCAGCACGAGACCGATATACACAGATACCGGATAGACTCAGAGAACGTCTATCGGTTAGTTTATCCGGTATCTGTATGTAAAAACCCATGGTGTGCTTTTCTGGTTGATCAAATGCATTCAGGGGGGACTATCCAAGCATGGTTTTAAGCCATAGCTGGATAAAGCATCACCCCTAGAGACACCACACCAGCAATGATCATGAGTCCAGCTGGCATAAACTTGCGAGTTTTAGCGAGCCGGATCGCAAAGACAATCACCAGTGCAGCTGCTACGGCTATCCCTAAGGTTTGTGCCCAGGGTTGTTCTTGAAGCTGCATTATTCCAGCAAATATTAGCAATAAACCGCTAATTACACCAGAAATGAGAGATATTTTGCTTTTGGCTTTAGCATAGCCCATGATTCCCCCAATCAGGGCTAAGATGCCGTATAAGAGTACTGCTGCAATACTTAGATTCATCATTAAATTTTTTGTCAAACTGAACTCAGTTATACCTCTAGCTCGATACTTCTTTGGTCAAGTCAGCAGAAAACTTAACATTAGGGAGTAGGGAGTAGGGAGTAGGGAGTAGGGAGATTGGATGCAGTCATTAATCGTAGGGTGGGCAGTGCCTAGCAACGGGATTGGCAAGCTTGGTCAATCTGTCTGATCCACTGCCCACCTTACATGAACCAAGCTGATTGAGACTGGTGCCAGATGTCAGGAGTAGGTGCGGCTTGTTCCTACTAGGAGCCTCTAGAAAATAGAGGGGTATGAGTAGGGGACTTCGCGAGGAATAAAAACCTCAAAAGTCTAACTGTCTAACGGATGCGGGTGAAAACCCCGCCCTTCAGGAG
>NZ_JAAHIE010000862.1:0-2429 GCF_010671945.1 Moorena sp. SIO4E2 | reverse complement strand
CCCGTGCCTTTGTATAAATTCCAAACTTCATCCCCAATAACCCGATGAAACCGACTCTTTTCATCTTGGTTCAGAGAAAAGTAAATATGAGTAAGAGCAGACTTCACGCTAGAATCACTTGCAGTTAGTGACATACTCCTACACTGATCTTTACAGATTCAGTGTAGGCTTCTTACCAAAACCACCTAACGGTTCGGTTACTCGGTAAGCTTTACTAGTGACGGGATGCCCCACCGCCAAATTCAATATATTCCTAGCCGCATTAACATCTCTATCCTCGATATATCCACAATGAGGACAGGAATGAATGCGGTCTTTTAATTCCTTTGGTACTTTTTGACCACAATTAGAACAGTTTTGACTGGTGTTCCGAGGATTTACTGCAATCGTGACCAACCCAGCATTTTCGGCTTTGGTTGACAGGATAGACAGAAATTGACCCCAGCCAGCATCTAGGACGGATTTGGCCATTTTAGTCTTAGCCAATCCCTTTATATTCAACTTTTCATGAGCAATTAGATCGTGATCATCTAACAACCCTTTAGCTGTCTTGAAATGAAAATCTTTTCTGGTATCAGCTACCTTTTTGTGAGCTTTACCTAGTTTAACAACAGCCTTCTTTCTGTTGTTACTGCCTTTCTTAGATCTACTGACAGCTTTCTGAATTTTCTTTAATCGTTTCTGAGCTTTCCGATAGTACTGGGGGATTTGCACCTCTGTCCCGTCGGACTTGGTCAAAAATGACTTGAGACCCATGTCTATACCAACAGGATTTGATACTTGTTCAATCGGGATCACCTCAGGGACAGTATCATCCTGTAATGACAAGGTCACATAGTATCCATCAGCTTTACGTGTAACCGTGGCAGTTTGAATTCTAAATCCGTCTGGAATTGGTCTATGGTAAACCATTTTGACCCATCCAAACTTAGGAAGGTTCAACCTGTTCCCTTGAATAGGGTTTTTGGAAAAAGCAGAAAAAGTTAAAGACTTATACCTGTTCTTACTCTTGAATCTGGGTTTGCCACTTCTCTTGCCATTAGAGTCACCTTTTATGAATCTCTTAAAGGCTAAATCAACCTTCTTGACGCAGTCTTGTAGTACATTGGCATGAATAGCTTTGTACCAGTGCCTATCTTTCTTTAATTGAGGTAAAGTTTTTTTCTGTGAAAAGTAATTAGGATTATTTCTAAGTTCAGGCAAATGGCAAATAAGAGGACAGGAGTTAATAGAGCAGCGATTTTGTTCGTACCAGCTAAACCTGTCAGCAAGTAAATAGTTGTATTGGTGGCGCAACATGTCCAGCCATCTTTCTATCTCCATCACTTGCAATTTTGTTAGTCTTAGTCTGTACTGGTACGCCGTTCTCATTGATTTCTCCTGTTTTTCGACCTACTATTAGTATAACAGTCGTGGCAACAGGTATCAACCCATAATGAAAGATCAAAAGCTCGTAGTCAGAGTGACCAATTTTGAGAAAAAGCAATTACAGGAAGAGGCTGTTCGCGTAGCGTGACCTACGGTCAATCGTAGGGGAATGACCTGCTCCGAATTACTCAGAAGCTTCATAGCTCGCCTCCCTGTGCCGAAAGACTCTGTGCAAAATTCCTCCCACACTCATACTACGTATTGAGATGTGGGGCTCCTTTTGCCAGAAAGCTGAAATCTTTGATCGAAATACCTCCTGGTATCTTCCTCCTTCTGGGTGTTCTATCAAGTTAAGTGGTTTAGTCATGTGTTTAATTAGATCTTTCAGATTTCAAACAATATACTTATGTTAGTAGAGTAGCGTTTCAACTTCAGTTAACCACCAAACATGCAACTGCCAGTAGTTACCTCATCGAATGGTCAAAAGAATAAGAAAAGCTAGTGTTTTTTGTTGGTGTCGCTAACCCCACCTATAATCTTCGATTTAGGTGGGAACTGCGCGAGACATTTTGTTCAACTGAGTCCCAACGCACGAGTTGCTGCTTTTATCAAGGGGTAGTAAGGAGGTTTAGTGACATTAACTTCTTTAGCGTCTTCCCGTTTAGTACCCAAAAGTCCAATGCGTTGTCCTTTCTGAATCGCTAGGACTTTCCCTTCTGGGTTTCTAATTCTTAGTTCGTTTAAAGATTCCCAAAGGCTACAGGTGTAGCGGCGCTGATTGTAATAAAATTCCGCTTTCTTCGTGGTTGAGGTACTAGTAACTTTACTAGTAACTACGGGTAGACGGACACCCACTAACTCTAACTCAATGGTCGTGTTGCCCTCCCAATGATGCTCTCGCAACTTGTAGGCAATATCCACTCGCCGAGGTAAGGGGAAGTATTCCCCCCAACGCCAAGCAATAGCTTGAATCGTGACTGGTTGATTGTCCTGATTCAAGGTAAGCTTAATGTGTCCCTTACCAACAACTCGTTGCTCAAGGATTTGGACATTGGCACTCC
>NZ_JAAHIE010000861.1:0-2431 GCF_010671945.1 Moorena sp. SIO4E2 | reverse complement strand
CCAGCTTGTCGCTAATCGGAATGGCTAAGGGAGCCAAGGTAAACAGGAGAATACCTAGGGTTAAACCCAAATATCCCCAGGGCCGCAGTCTGGGAAAGCGTCTGCCAATGGCAAACACCATCAAGGCGGGTAATGACCCTAAGACAAAAGCCGTAGGAAATAAACCGATAATGGGTAATAAGAGGATGGGAAAAGCGAGGGAACCCAGTAGTGCTCCCAAATAGTCTAAGGCTAAAACACCTGCTAATGCTTCCCGCACCCCTTTGTCCAATTCCAGAATTCGGGTCAGTAGCGGCACTTCCAGTCCTGCTAGTACTCCCAGGACAATAGTGACGAAGAATAAACCCAGCCAGATGGAACCATTGCTAACAAATACAGCAAATAGTCCCAAAGGCAATAGGGCAGTTAGGGGAGCAATGAGTAGTTCAACTTTGACAAAGACTAAGAGTAGTTGGTGTTGTAGAGATGGGGAATTGGTCTGATTGACAGCAATAAACTGACTCAGGTAAGACCCTAGACCCATTGCTGCGAGAAATACTCCAACGGAAATACCATAGGATAGAGCTTGATTCCCTACCAAGTAACTTGCTAGAGTTCCCAGCAACAGTTCTACCGCTAGTCCACAAATTGAGGAAACCGCAGCAGCAATCAGGAGCAACCAACGCTGGTCCCGTTTGAGGGATGGGATGCTAGATTTAGGTATCGGTTTCCCATCTGATATCGCATCTTCCATCGTCTATTTCCCGGTAGCCGGACCGCCTCCGCGAAAGCTACCATAGTCTGAGCGATTGGGGGACGATTTCCAAGTACCTAAATAATAGTAACCGGATAAATATGTCCGATGTCGGGGCCAGTAGTTCTGTTGTTTTTCTTCCCGCAGGACAAGGGCTGAACGCTGAGTGTAACCTGCGATTATGGTAAATAGTGCGATCGCAACTGTCGTGGCTGTCAAAATTTTACTCAACATGGGATCAATTCCTGGATGGAAAATACAAGTAGTGCGAGCAAGATGCTCGAAGCGCGTGACACAGCTAAAACTGTGTAATAGATTTTTTTCTCGATATCCCACACTCCCCTAGCTGTTTCTAAGCCATTCATGGCGTATCAAGGGTTGGGCTAATTTTTACGACCTCAACGCTTTTTAAGGTACGGCTGCCATCAATAACTCTCAAGGTTGTGCGATCGACAGATGCATCTGGGCATACTTCCACATAGAAGCCATAGGAACTGCGAGATTCCAACAGGAAGAATGTTTGTACTTTACCTGTTGCTCCCTTGATCTTGCCGTTGTTTTTGAGATAGGTCATAGGCAAGGGAAACGAACGGTTATAGATTTGCTCACCATAGGAGTCCTTGAGAAAAAGGCGAACTTCTAGTTTCGATGGGGAAGTTTCATCTGCCTTAACATCAACTTTAACCCGCACTAGGCGATTTGCACCACCGACTGTAGCGTGATCGCTGGGGTCGCTATCGTTAATCGTTTTGGAGATGGCTTTTTTCCCGGTTAATGGCGTTGCATATAAAGTCATCAAGGTAAGACATAATGTCGTCACTAAACCTGGCCAAAGATAGCGCGTATCTATCACTCCATTTTGGACAGTTACCTGAAACGGCACTGGTTGATCAAGTACTTGTCCTGATGTATCCCCATACTCCAAAACTGCAATGGCAATGGTCACCATCTCATCCTGCTTGGCGCGAACATCAAGTCCTCCTAACAGGTCATCGTCTTGCCATGTACCAGACTCCCCATCATCATACCAAGTTCCTGATTCATTCCAGGCTTGCTTGATGGCGGAGGCGAATGGTTGACCTTGGCCATCGAGTAACTGGATTTCATAAGTAACCCATCGGTTAAGGGGAATTCTTGCTTTAGCTTCTATGCGAAGAGCACCAATCAGCTGGCGCTTGAGGGACAGTGGTTGAAGTTGCAGCGGTTCCTCTTCCCTGGCCCTGACGGTAGTAGATAGCAGTGTTTTCTGGAACAGGGAAGCACCGAATAAGGCTAAAAATACCAGTAGTGTAGACCCGATAGCAATATAAGGGCAGGGGTCTATAAAACGACTAGTACGTTGAGTTTGAATAGTCACTGGTTTTTATTGTGTCTCTATAGACTATTATCTACACCGAGCCAGAGGTGATGTCCACAAACTCCCGTTAATAGCACCAGTGGGAATTGTCTGACCAAAGTAGAAAAGAGTTTTTGTACCAACACGACAGGCATATTCCAATTCTAAATTCTAAATTCTAAATTCTAAATTCTAAATTCTAAATTCTAAATTCTAAATTATAAATTCTAAATTATAAATTCTAAATTCTAAATTCTAAATTCTAAATTCTAAATTCTAAATTCTAAATTCTAAATTCTAAATTCTAAATTCTAAATTCTAAATTCTAAATTCTAAATTCTAAATTCTAAATTCTAAATTCT
>NZ_JAAHIE010000860.1:0-2433 GCF_010671945.1 Moorena sp. SIO4E2 | reverse complement strand
GATTAAGTCTACTCATTGATTACCACAATTGGTTAGAAAATTTAAATCATGAAGATAATAAGGATAATCAAAGCCCAAATATCAAAGACGTGAAATCTCAAATTAATGACCAAGTCAAGGAATTACTCAACAGCGAGATTACTAAATTACCAGCTAGTCGAACCGCAATCTATGCTCAAATCAATTTTGTGGAAAGCCTGATCAGCTATGATCTAAAATCGAACAACCATCAAGACAATCTTCAGCGGTCATCCTTTATCCTTCAGCCTTACGAAATTGCCCATACTTTAGTCAAAGCTCTCCAAGAGGCTCAACTTTTAGACGATAAACGAGCGGAATCCTATGCCCTCGGTACCCTGGGTCAGCTCTATGAACAAACTCAGCAATGGTATCAAGCTCAAGAATTTACCGAAAAAGCCCTCACCTTAGCTCAAGGTATTCAAGCCGATGACATTGCCTATCAATGGCAATGGCAGTTAGGACGAATTTATCAAGCTCTGGGAAAAACTGAAGAAGCAATCACTGCTTACGAAGCCACTGTCAAAACCCTAGATTCTATCCGCCAAGATTTACTGGCTCTCAGTTCAGATGTGCAGTTTTCCTTTCGGGAAAATGTTGAGCAAGTCTATCGAGAATTAGTCGATTTACTTTTGCAGGACGAGCAAACCGCTGAACCGATCGCAAATAAACGGATCCCAGATAACCGGATCCCAGATAACAAGCTCAAGCAAGCTACCGAAGCAATTGACTCTCTCCAGCTAGCCCAAATTGAGAATTTTCTGGGGTGTAACCTTTCTGACATTGTGGAATTGGCCGAGCAGGAAATCGATCCGAGTGCAGCATTAGTCTATCCGATTATTCTCGATGACCGGTTAGCGGTGATCGTGAAATTACCAAAATCAGGAGAATTTATTCACTATACCACTGCTTTACCTAAAGCTAAACTTGAGCAAACCTTAGAAAGTTTGCGTATACAGCTAGAAAAACGTTTTATTTCTAAAGACAGTCTAGCTTTATCCAAACAGGTTTATGACTGGTTAATTCGACCGGCGGAAGGGTTGCTCGAAGCCAATCAAGTTAAAACCTTAGTATTTGTTCTTGATGGTGGATTTCGCAATGTTCCCATGGCTACCCTTCATGATGGTGAACAGTATATAGTAGAAAAAGGCTATGCGATCGCACTCATTCCTGGTTTGAATTTACTGGAGCCCAAACCCTTAGCTCAAGTTGAGTTAAATGCCTTAGCCTTTGGACTGTCAGACATGCGCGAGGATTTGGCTGATCATCAAGGTTTCGCTAACCTACCCAATGTTAAAACAGAATTAGCAGAAATTAAATCCCAAATTCCCAGTCAGCAATTGCTCAATCAAGACTTTACCAGTCAGAAATGGCAAGAGTTAATCAGTTCGGTGCCATTTCCCGTGGTGCATTTAGCCACTCACGGTCAGTTTAGTTCAGTACCAGAGGAGACCTTTCTGCTGGCGTGGGATAAACGAATCAATATCAAGGATTTAAGCAATGTCATCCAGAACAGAAGTGACAATAGTTTAGAAGCAATTGAATTACTAGTGCTGAGTGCTTGTAAAACTGCCGATGGTGATAGTCGTGCTAGCTTAGGATTGGCCGGGGTAGCAATTCAGTCAGGAGCAAGGAGTACTCTGGCTTCCCTATGGTTCATTAATGATGAATCTACCGCTAAACTGATGACATTTTTTTACGAAGAATTAGCTGCTTCTGGCGCAACGGTTACCAAAGCTGAAGCCTTGCGCCGTGCTCAAGTTAATCTCTTAAAAGAACCTGGTTATAAAGCTCCATTGTTCTGGGGAGCCTATGTTTTAGTGGGAAATTGGCTGTAATCGGGAATCGGGAATCGGGAATTGGGAATTGGGAATCGGGAATCGGGAATCGGGAATCGGGAATCGGGGTCAGCTATCAGCTATCAGCTATCAGCTATCAGCTATCAGCTTTGTGGCACAGGCTTCGACCCTGTGACCTAACTCAAATAAAACGAATGCTGAGTAATGCACCACCCACGGGCTCGCTGATCGTGTTTTTCTCAATTCTTGTCCACTGTTCAAAGCTCCAAAGTTGCCTGTTGATGATAGCTTCCTCAGAACTACCACAAAGTAATCGGGAATCGGGAATCGGGAATTGGGGGAGGTGTGGGGAGATGGGGAGATGGGGAGGTGTGGGGAGATGGGGAGATGGGGAGGCTTGTCCTAACTTTAATGCGTAGTGCTATATAGGGATCGGTGTAGGAATTGTGATAATTGTTGATCCCGACTCCCGACTCCCGACTCCCGACTCCCGACTCCCGACTCCCGACTCCCGACTCCCGACTCCCGACTCCCGACTCCCGACTCCCGACTCCCGACTCACTTTGCTATACAACAATCAACTAGATCTAATGCGCACACTTCTGAACTCCAGTCA
>NZ_JAAHIE010000086.1:0-19904 GCF_010671945.1 Moorena sp. SIO4E2 | reverse complement strand
AGTGAATATATAGAGAGAGTTTTGAACCGACTGACCTTATTAGGAGCAATTTTCCTAGGACTGGTAGCTGTAGTACCAACTGCAGTCGAAAGCGCCACTGGTGTAACCACATTTAGGGGATTAGGTGCCACATCCTTGCTGATTTTGGTGGGGGTTGCCATCGACACAGCCAAACAAATTCAAACCTACGTGATTTCCCAGCGTTACGAAGGTATGGTCAAGCAGTAAAGTGATTGGGCAATGGGCGCAGCAGCTTTTTTCGGTGGATGAGCCTCAAATTTTCGGGTCAGTTGGTTTGTGTTCATTGCCTAAGACAAAAACCAACTGACACATCACCCATGACACATGACACATGAAAAGATTAATCTTTTTAGGACCTCCAGGAGCAGGTAAAGGAACTCAAGCCAAAATTGTGGCTGAACAACTAGGGATTCCTCACATTTCAACTGGGGAAATTTTGCGAGGGGCTGTTAGTGCCCAAACCCTCCTGGGTCAAAAAGCTAAGTCCTATATGGATAAGGGAGAATTGGTGCCTGACGAGTTGCTCATAGATCTGATCCGCGATCGCCTAAATCAACCCGATGCTCAAAAGGGTTGGATTTTAGACGGTTTTCCCCGTAACGTCAGCCAAGCCCATTTCTTGAATGACCTGTTGCAGGAGCTTGACCAAACTTTTGATGGTGCCATCAACCTGGAAGTGCCAGATCAGGTTTTGCTCGACAGACTATTGGAAAGGGGTCGTAAGGAGGGACGTACAGATGATAATGAGGAAACTATCCGCACACGTCTTGAGGTCTATTACCATCAAACAGCTCCTTTGGTGGAGTTTTACCGAGAACACTCAGCTTTAAAATCTATTAATGGTGATCTCTCCTTAGAGGAAGTCACAGAATCCATTAAACAGGTTCTAGGGTAATGGTTTTAGGCTAAGCGGGTTCAGCAGAAAGTCGGAAACCCCCCCTGCATGGGGCATGGAAGCCATCATCTGACCCTCTTGTAGCTAATACCTAATACCATTAGCCTAATCCTTAGACTAATGGTTCTTATAATGGTACGACCGGTGTAACCTATGCCTTGAGCTAGCCCACGGGAAAAATGCTTCCCTGACCCCGCTACTCCAAAGTTGGTGGGAAAGTATTTTAGTTGGTATAATTTAGGATTTGATAAAATATGTTAAGACTCCCTGAATTAAATAATCAAAATTTAGAACATAGGGGGATAGTTGTATTGAGGTTAAAACACTTTGGCTAAACAAGACTTAATTGAAATGGAAGGCACGGTGACTGAATCCCTGCCGAATGCCATGTTTCGCGTTGACTTGGACAATGGCTTTAATGTCCTAGCTCATATTTCCGGTAAAATCCGTCGGAATTACATCAAAATTCTGCCCGGAGACCGGGTCAAAGTTGAACTAACCCCCTACGATTTAACCAAAGGCAGGATCACCTACCGTCTGCGTAAGAAGTAAAACTAGCAGCGGATTCTGTTTTATGAAAAATAAGTTAAATTTGACAAGTCAACCAAAAAAAAGATATAATAACCAACTGCATTCTGTCCAGAAAAAAAGGCATGAAAGTTAGACCATCTGTCCGAAAAATGTGTGAAAAGTGCCGCGTGATTCGACGCCACGGTCGAGTTATGGTGATTTGCCCGAATCCCAAACACAAACAGCGTCAGGGATAAACCTCAAATCCATACACTTAATCCATACATTTAATTTGTAGCACAAAACTTCAGTCAAGGGAGAACCAAGCGTGGCTCGGATTGCCAGTGTAGACCTACCTCGCGATAAACGTGTAGAAATAGGTCTGACCTACATTTATGGAATCGGTCTGTCGCGGTCTAAAGACATTTTAGCAGCAACAGGAGTTAACCCAGATACGAGGGTTAAGGATTTGACCGATGCTGAGGTGGCTGCCCTCAGAGCAGCTGTCGAAAAAAATTATCAGGTGGAAGGGGATTTAAGGCGCTGGCAGTCAATGAACATCAAGCGCCTAGTAGATATTGGTACCTATCGCGGACGTCGTCATCGCATGGGACTGCCCGTGAGAGGACAGCGAACCCGCACTAATGCCCGTACCCGTCGCGGTAGACGAGTGACTATCGCTGGAAAGAAAAAAGCACCGGCTAAGAAGTAATAGCTCTAGTCAGCTCAACTATCCACCACAGCTTTGTGGTCATTGGTCATTCGTCAAAAGTAACTGCCAGGAGACCTTCTGTTAGTCACTTTGGACAAAGGACTTTGGACAAAAGACTTTGGACAAAATTGTTCAAGTTACTCAACCCCAAGATAATCAATCACCGATAGAGTAAAGTCAAGTGACATGGCGCGACCAACAAAAAAAGGTGGTACAAAAAAGCAGAAACGCAATGTACCCAATGGAATAGCATACATCCAGTCTACGTTCAATAATACTATCGTCACCATTTCTGACACCAAAGGGGATGTAGTCTCTTGGGCTTCAGCTGGCTCTAGTGGATTTAAGGGGGCAAAAAAAGGAACTCCCTTCGCTGCTCAGACCGCTGCTGACAGTGCTGCCCGACGAGCCATAGACCAAGGTATGCGTCAGGTGGAAGTGATGGTGAGTGGACCAGGAGCAGGTCGAGAAACCGCTATTCGGGCCCTGCAAGGAGCCGGACTGGAAATCACCCTAATCAGGGATGTAACTCCAATTCCTCATAACGGCTGCCGTCCACCCAAACGGCGTCGAGTATAAGAGTATATTTTTTGCGACCGTTAGGTTGAAAGGAAAGTAGCTTGAAAGGAGGAGGTTCATAAGGAACTCCTTACCCTTTGGCTTACTATCCCTTCAACCTGTATTCGGTTAAAGGGGTCTTATGAATAGAGGGAGGTCACTCTGTGGCGCAGTTTCAGATTGAGTGTGTAGAATCCAAAACACTGAAGAACCAAAGTCAGTATAGCAGATTTGTCCTAGAGCCTCTCGAACGTGGTCAAGGCACAACGGTTGGCAACGCCCTCAGACGAGTTTTGCTGTCCAACCTAGAAGGAGCAGCAGTGACGGCTGTCAGGATTGCTGGCGTAAACAATGAGTTTGCCACAATTGAGGGAGTCAGAGAGGATGTCCTGGAAATTATGCTGAATATGAAGGAAGTTGTCCTCAAAAGCTACACCTCTCAACCTCAGATAGGTCGAGTGATGATTACTGGGCCATCCACTGTGAGAGCTGCTCAGTTTGATTTGCCCTCGGAGGTGGAAATTATTGCTCCAGGTCAGTATGTTGCTACTTTAGCAGAAGGGGCTAAGCTTGAAATGGAGTTCCGCATCGAAAAGGGTACAGGATATCGCTCTGTGGAACGGGGGCATGATGAATCAACAGCGGTAGATTTCCTCCAGATTGACTCTGTGTTCATGCCGGTGACTAAAGTAAATTACAGCGTTGAAAATACTCGCATTGATGGTGCTCTGGAAAAGGATCGCTTAACTTTAGAGGTCTGGACAAATGGTAGTATAACTCCCCAAGAAGCTTTATCTCAAGCGGCTGGGACCCTGGTGGATCTGTTCAATCCTCTCAAGGATATTAATCTCGAATCTATTAAAGATGACTATGGTGATGATGACGATCCGACCAGCCAAATCCCGATCGAAGAATTACAACTCTCGGTTCGGGCTTACAACTGCCTGAAACGAGCACAGATAAACTCTGTATCCGATTTGCTCGATTATAGTCAGGAAGACCTCCTAGAAATCAAAAACTTTGGTCAAAAGTCGGCTGAAGAAGTGATTGAAGCTCTGCAACGACGTCTAGGAATTACACTGCCCCACGAAAAATCCGCTAAGACTTAACCACAACAATTAAACTTAAGGGACTGGAGAATTAGCAAGTAGCTAGTCTAAACCCTAGGAATAAAGGCAAATCTTGTTCAAAAAAAAGGAGGAAGCTAAAAAATGCGTCACGGGCGTCGTGTGCCAAAACTGGGCAAGCCAGCAGATCAACGTCGGGCTCTGATGAGATCCCTGACCACTGAATTACTGCGTCATGGTCGAATCACTACCACTAAAGCTCGGGCAAAAGCCATTCGTTCGGAGGTGGAGCGAATCATTACCCTGGCCAAGGATGGCTCCTTGGCATCCCGACGTAGGGCAATTGCCTATCTCTACGACAAAAAGTTAGTTCACTCCCTATTTGCTGGAGTGAAGGAGCGATATGGCGATCGCAAGGGCGGATATACCCGAATTCTGCGCACGGTGCGGCGTCGTGGTGATAATGCTGAAATATCTATTATTGAACTAGTCTGAGGCAATTAACCATTAAAGCAATTAACCATTAAAAATGTCAATTGTTAATCGTTAATCCATGATGTCTGCCAACGATGCTAAAGCTATCCAGCGAATTGCCCTGGTTATTCAATACCTGGGTAATAACTTTTATGGCTGGCAGCGACAACCACAGCATCGCAGTGTTCAGTCGGAAATCGAAACAGTTCTGTCCACCGTACAACAGCGAGCCATAACCCTATATGGTGCTGGTCGTACTGATACAGGGGTTCACGCTGCTGCCCAAGTCGCTCATTTTAATGCCACAGGTCCGATACCAGCCCATCGCTGGGCAGCGATACTCAATAGTAGACTGCCAGAGGATATCTTAGTCCGAGCATCAGCATTAGTATCACCAGACTGGCATGCTCGGTTTAGTGCCATCTGGCGTCGTTATCGATACACAATCTATACCGACGCCTGCCCTAACTTGTTTGTACAACCCTTTTGTTGGCACTATTATCAAGCTCCCCTTGATGAATCCCTGATCCAGGCAGCCTTAAAACCACTGCTGGGTAAGCATCACTTGGCAGCCTTTCACCGAAGCAACTCGGGGCGATCGCATTCCTGGGTAAATGTGCAAGCAGCCGAATGTTACCGCAATGGACCATTTATTCATATAGAAATTCAAGCTAACGGATTTCTATATGGTATGGTGCGTCTGTTGGTAGGAATGCTAGTACAAGTGGGAATAGGGAAGCTAACCCCAGAACAGTTTACTGACATCTGGGTTAACCAACAGCGGGACAAGGTGAAACACGCTTCTCCAGCCAAAGGCTTGTGCTTGCTAAGGGTTGGCTACCCAGAATGCCCCTTTCTCCCAGAAATATGGTATGATACCCAACCCAAATTTATATTACCTCAATTGACGGGTTGAAGACTACACGTAACAAGATTGAAGAGGGGGTGAAGGTGACAGGTAACAAGCCTGAAGGCTACTTCTAGAGATAAGTAACATTCAATTTAATCTGTCAACCTACTAACCGACAAGGGCTCCTTGGGCTAGAACAACCTGTGTAGCGTGGGCCTTAAGGCCAAGCTACAAGAGACAACCTTTCAACCCAACCGTAAACCTGATATTGATTGAACCGATGGAAAAAACCCACATACCAACTAAAGACTCAATCGAAAAAAAGTGGTACGTTGTAGACGCCACCAACCAGCGTCTAGGACGACTAGCCAGTGAAATAGCCATCATTCTGCGGGGGAAAAACAAACCTACTTACACTCCCCACATGGATACTGGTGACTTCGTGATTGTTGTCAATGCCGAAAAAGTTATGGTAACTGGCAGAAAACGGGATCAAAAACTATACCGCCGCCATTCCGGTCGTCCTGGCGGTATGAAGACAGAAACCTTTGCCGAATTGCAAGCACGTATACCCGAAAGAATTATCGAGAAAGCTGTCAAGGGTATGCTACCTAAAAACTCTCTGGGTCGCCAACTTTTCAAGAAGCTGAAAGTTTACACTGGTCAGACCCATCCCCATGAAGCACAACAACCCCAAGAACTAACTATTAAAACAATTCCAGGAGGCTAAAACTAATGCAAGCAGAAGAACAAGCAGGTCGCGCTGTTTACTGGGGAACTGGTCGTCGTAAGTCATCAGTTGCTAGAGTGCGTTTGGTTCCCGGTAGCGGTCAGTTGATTGTTAATAAACGTCCAGGGGACGCTTACTTTAACTTTAACCCCATGTACCTAGCCAGCCTGAAAGCACCTTTGGAAACTTTAGGTTTGGAAAATGAGTACGATATCCTAGTCAATGCCCACGGTGGTGGCTTAACGGGACAATCTGATGCTGTGCGTCTAGGGGTGGCTAGAGCCTTGTGCGAACTAGACCCAGAAAACCGCCAACCTCTTAAAATAGAAGGCTACTTGACTCGTGACCCACGGTCAAAAGAGCGTAAGAAATATGGCTTGAAAAAAGCTCGGAAAGCCCCCCAATACTCGAAGCGATAAATTATCAGCTGGCTAATTTAAAATTCAACATGGTAATTAAAAATTTGTAAGCATTCAGACCTTAGCTATCAGCTATCAGCCATTCCGAATAAACTTTTAGCTAAAAGCAATAATAAATAAGCTAATAAATTAGCTGATTAAGGGTTGTCCACAATAGCTAATGTCTGGGCAACATTAAGCAACATCCCTAAGTTTGACAGGATTGAAAAGCTGACTGCTAAGGGGCTGATAGCACCTCAAGTAGGGTGTGCTTAGCGCATATCATTACCATAATTTAACAAATAGGAATGAAAAATTAGCTAAATATATAGTAAAATAGAAATCAAAGGAGGAACTATGCCAAAACCAGATATTCACCCAGAGTGGTACCCAGAAGCTAAAGTCTATTGCAACGGGGAAGTTGTTATGACCGTTGGCTCAACTCAGCCAGAACTTCACGTCGATGTTTGGTCTGGTAATCATCCCTTCTACACAGGAACCCAGAAAATTATTGATACGGAAGGGCGAGTTGAACGCTTTATGCGGAAATATGGGATGCTGGATGCTGCAGACAATACAGCTAGCTCTGATGAGACAAAGAAATAGCTCCTGAAGTTCAAGGGTGAAGGATGAAGGATAAAAGATGAACCAGGAGGAATGAACCATGAAATGGGTTTAGCGATGGCTAACTTAAGGTTGACTAAAAACTTGATAAACAGTTAGGACTTAAACTTCCCACTTAATAGTTCCCACTTCATAATTCATAAATTTATACTTCATCCTTCCTAACTTCTTAGGCTATTTCAAGAGAGCGATCGCATAAACCATGGCTGAAACCTACCTGCTGGAAAAACTAAACTCTGTCGAGCAAACCTACCATGAATTAACAAGGCGTCTGGCTGATCCAGATATCGCCACTGACCCCAATGAGTTGCAACGAGTGGCAAAAGCTCGTGCCTCCTTAGAAGAAGTTGTTGCTACTTACGACAACTGGAAGAAAACCCAAGAGGATTTGGCAGGAGCAAGGCAAATCCTCAAAGAATCCACTGGTGAGCCAGAAATGCAAGAAATGGCAGCTCTGGAAGTTGAGGAACTCCAGACCAAGGTAGAGCATCTGGAAAGAGAACTTAAAATATTACTCTTGCCCAAAGACCCAAATGATGAAAAGAATATCATGCTGGAGATTCGGGCAGGAACTGGTGGCGATGAAGCAAGTATCTGGGCAGGGGACTTGGTACGGATGTACTCACGCTATTCCGAAAGTCAAAACTGGCGAGTAAAGTTATTGAGTGAGTCTCTGGCGGATATGGGAGGCTTCAAAGAGGCGATATTAGAAATTCAGGGAGAGCAAGTTTACAGCAAGCTGAAGTTTGAAGCTGGGGTTCATCGAGTCCAACGAGTACCTGTAACTGAGGCTGGCGGTAGAGTTCACACCTCAACAGCAACGGTAGCCGTGATGCCGGAAGTTGATGAGGTGGATGTGGAGATTGACCCCAAGGAGATCGAAATTTCTACAGCCCGTTCGGGTGGTGCTGGTGGTCAGAACGTAAACAAAGTGGAAACGGCAGTTGATTTATACCACAAGCCTACAGGAATTCGCATTTTCTGTACAGAAGAACGATCTCAGCTGCAAAACCGAGAGCGAGCTATGCAAATTCTCCGGGCTAAGCTGTACGAGATCAAGTTACAGGAACAGCAAGAAGCGGTGACCTCGATCAGGCGTGCCCAAGTTGGTACAGGGGCTCGTTCTGAGAAAATCCGTACCTACAACTACAAAGATAATCGGGTTACCGATCACCGACTGGGTCAAAATTATTCCCTCGCTCCTTTGCTGGAGGGGGACTTGGAGGGATTGATTCAAGCTTGCATTAGCCAAGACCAGCAGGAGCAATTGGAAAAATTGGCATCTTCAACATCCAACGGTCAATCTTTAAATTGATACCAAGTTAGGTGACTCTCCCACGCTAACACTACGTTTTTAGCGTGGGATTCTGATGGAATTGATTGCGGTATTAGCCGCATTTGTCACAAAAAGAGCGTTCGCGTAGCGTGACCTTTGGTCAATCGCGCTTACCTAAAAGCCTTACCTGATCTGGATTTAATCAAAGTGAAGCCCAGACTCGAAGACTACAGTTTGTTGTTAGGTTTGTATATTACATCATAATCAAAATTTTGTAAACTAGATTTTAATGGTTGCTTGATTTTAGTCACTCCAGAGAGGCGAGTATGAAGTTGACATTGTCCAAGATAAATTTGTGCTACACTATCTCCTGGATTCAAGCGTAGACATTCCTGAAACAGAACTGATGCCTTGGAGAAATAACGCAGATTATAAAGCACCAAGGCTTGTTCAAATTTGCTGCGAGTAATTAACTTGCCCTCTCGCAATTGCGGTTCATCGGCATCAAAGATTTCATAAACTGTCACCATTTCGGATTTGCCCTTCACTGGTACCCGATCAATCAAGCGAATGGCATAAGCTAAGGGATTATCTAACTTCCAATAAGTATGGTGAGTGATTAATAATGGCACCCCATAAGGTTTCGTTAATTCTTCTAAACGAGACGCTAAATTAACCCCATCGCTGATGACAGTGCTATCCATCCGATTTTTTCCTCCCACTGTTCCTAACATCAAGGAACCAGTATTGATGCCAATGCCAACGGTGATGGCTGGGTGTCCTGAGCTTCGCCGAGATTGATTATAGTCAGCTAGGGATGTGAGCATAGCAATTCCGGCGTTGACCGCATGATTAGCACTTTCGTTAAACAGAGCCATAATCCCATCCCCCATGTATTTATCAATAAAGCCATGATTTTCAGTGATGACAGATTCCATACGAGAAAGATAGGTATTGATAAATTCAAAATTTTCCTCAGGTGTCATACTTTCCGAGAGGGTGCTAAAGGAGCGAATATCGGAAAATAGCACCGACATCTCTTGCTGAACATGATCCCCTAATTGAACATCGACAATGCTTGGTTTGTTCAATAACTGGAGAAACTGATGGGGAACAAAGCTTTCATAAGCTTGATTAACTTGCGAGAATTCCTGCATCAAGCGTAGGTGTTCTGCTTCTGCTTTTTTGCGTTGGGTGATATCATGAAAGGCAACGATAGCATAGGCAATGTTACCCAATTCATTAAAGATAGGTGTTCCCCAACTTTCTATAGGGAGAATTTTGTCTTCTTGGTGGATTTCAATATCATCGAGGGTGGAGTTTTCACCTTTTAAGGCCTTTACAGCAACTAATTTTTCAGCAAAGTATAGCTGATTGGTTCCGGCAACATAAAGTTGATAAACCTCTGGCATTTGCTCAACTGTAGTTAATGGCACGACTCCCTTTCCGAATAACTGCCGCGCCTTATAATTGAGGAATTCTAGTATCCCCTTATCATTAAACACAGCCACACCCACAGGCATCCTTTCTAGGAACTGGGTCAATTGATACTGCTTCTCTAGCAGTTCGTCAACTAGGACAGCTTGCTGACGGTTTATAGAACTCAGGTGCTGCCACTCTTGATTAGCTTGTTCTGGTGCTGTAGTATATTCTGAAATCTGTGCTGCTTGATCACAGATTATTTTTTCCAAGTGCTGATTGAGTTCCTGAAGTTGGCGATTTTGTGCCTTCAATGTTTCCTCAAGAAGATAACTATGTATGGCTTCTATGACTGTCAATTTAAGGTCTTCAGATGGACAAGGCTTGCCTAGGTAACGATATAACTTTGCATACCGAATTGCCTTGGCTGTCCCTTCCAAATCCAGATCATCCGTCAGCATAATTTTGATAGTTTGGTTAGAGAAAAAATAAGCTATGTTTAATAAGTCATCCCCTTTTAGATCAGGGATAACAGCACCAGCCAAAACTAAAGCAACTTCAGACTCATCATGGCGCAACTCTTCGACTAACTTGACAACCCCTTTACTCCCTTCAAAATTTTCAATCAGATGTTCTTTGCCGAGAGTCTTACCTAGAGATGTTTTTAGGCTATTGAGAACTGATGGATCATTATCAATACAAATAATTATTAATGGGTTTGTCATGCCAAATTATCTGCAAAATCATATTGAATTAGTTAAATTAATGCCTGGCGGCAATTAATTATTATATAGTTTTGATAGTCACACCAAAAGGTTGCCTGCTTATTAATTTATTGAAGTAAATCAGTGGCTGTAGCTGTAATTAAAGATAAACTATTAGTCGCTAAAATATTATTCATTGAGCATTTATTACTAAGAGTAATACATCAACAGTAAACCACAAAAAATCTACATATTTCCTTTATTTATAGCAACCGACTTATCTCAACCTATGGATTTAGCAGACAAGCTCTATTTGTTGGAGCAACATATAGCATTGTGGCGATAGTATCCTCTACCGTCAACACAAAAATGTAGCCAATTGCTTTTAAAATTTGGCTACACTATTGACCCAGTCTGCTGGAAATTTATCGGATTAACCCACTCAATTAACCCCGAATCCCTTAGAATATACCTAAAACCGAATTATTCCCCTTAAATAAGTTATTTGTCAACTATCCCAAGACAACCATTTGATAGGCATGTCAGCACTATACATAATAGTATGTATTTGTCAATTAGCAAGTGTAGCCAGTTTAATCACTGAATCAACCTAAATTAATTGTCTGCCTTGTTAGAAAGCGCTAAAGTGTCGTTTGAGATATTGGGGAACTGTTAGTGATGACTATTGATCAGGTACTTGACATCCTCAAAAGTGTTGAGAAAATCAAGTTGACTCCACTTCAGGAATGGATACTGCACCAAGCCTGGGAAGGAAAAACCTATACCGATATGGCGATCGAAGCACACTATGGTCCTGAATACCTCAGAAAGACTGCCTATAAGTTGTGGCGATTACTGGGAGATATTTTTGGCAAAGCGATCACCAAGACCAATTTCCGGAACACCCTGGAGACAACCCCGATTACTCCCTACTATCAAGAGATAATTGAGCAATATTACCGCCGTCAATGCCTACGTCAAATTGCTGAATTTCCCAGTGGAGCACTTCCCCTACCATCTCAGCTTTATATAAAGCGTCCTCCTATTGAAGAGCTTTGCTATCAAGCCATCCAGCAACCTGGGAGTTTGCTCCGGATTACAGGACCAAAAGAGACAGGAAAAACCTCTTTGCTGCTGCGAATATTAGACCAGGCAAGAGAAAAACAATATCACAGAGTATACCTCAATTTTGACCAAGCCGAAACCGCCATTTTAAGTAATTTAGACCGGCTATTGCGCTGGTTATGTGTTAACGTCAGTTACCAACTCCAGCTTCCCCACCAACTGGATGACTATTGGGATAAAGACCTAGGCAGTAAGGTCAGCTGTATGAGTTACTTACAAGAACATATCCTAGAAAAAATACACCATCCCCTCGTTTTGGCAATGGATCAAGTTCATCACCTGTTTGAGCATGCCCAAACTGCTAAAGATTTTTTGCCCTTATTGCGCTCTTGGCATGAGGAAGCTAAACAACTACCGGTGTGGCGAAAGCTGCGGGTGATTGTGGTTTACTCGACAGAAATTTATGTTGCTCTGGAAACTTCCCAATCTCCGTTTAATGTGGGATTACCGATTAAGTTACCCGAGTTTAACAAACAGCAAATCCAGCAGTTAGCGCAGCTTTATAGATTACATTGGTCAAATAGTGAAGCTGCTGAGAAACTGATGGCTATGGTGGGAGGACATCCGGGATTAGTGCAGCTTGCTCTCTATCATTTGGCTTATCATAACATTAGCCTAGAACAATTACTCGCTGAAGCAGCTACTGCTACGGGAATTTATAGTGACTATTTGCGGCAACACTTGAGTGTACTCAGGGCAAATCCTGATTTAGCTACTACTCTTAAACAGGTGGTTATAGCAGATAGGGGAGTTGAACTAGATCCAATCAGTATCTATAAGTTACAGAGTATGGGTTTGGTGAGTGTTCAGAGAAATCAAGTCACACTCTGTTGTAATTTATATCGTCAGTATTTTTTAGAACACCTTGATATGTTGAAGGTTGAAGGTTTAAGGTTTAAGGTTTAAGGTTTAAGGTTTAAGGTTAATCTATGGCTTACGTTACTAATTACTAATGGCTTGAGTAATAGCTAATCACAAAATTCCCCTGTTTTGAAACAGGGGTGGTTCGTGGAAAAAACAGTTGTGGGAGCGGACGCTAAATCAACAGGTGATTGAATTTAATCTAAATAACCCATCAGCTGTGGATCAGCATCAATATCATTTGGGGCGATGGGACGCTTGCCCATGATGTACTCTATTTCGTCAAGATGAAGACTACTAGCAGCAATTGGTCTCTCCCCAGACACCTTCATGATACCGAGTACCTCAATGTTGCTAGAAGTGATGGGGCGCTCTCCCATTACAGACATCGTTTCTAATACCTGGAGATTACTGGCATCAATTGGTCGATGTCCCATTATGCTGTGTGTTTCACTAATATGAAGCTCACTAGGAGCAATGGGACGGTTTCCAGGTAAAGGGGGAAGTGTATCCAGGGCAGAGGTTTCCTGTGCTGGAGCTTCTGCTAGCTGAACTGCGGTAGTGTTTTCATTGATTGCAGTGCTATCGCTCACAGTGCTATCGCTCACAGTGCTATCGCTCATAATCGTATACCTAGAAGTTTTTAACCGAGTTTTTTAGCTATTCGGGCAAGATTAGCCCGTTGGTCCTACCCGCTGGCGGAGATGTGGGATTAACTATTGGTGTTATTGCCTCGTCTATGGGCGAGCGGGGTGCTTACAAAGTAGGAGAACAAAAAAAGCTCTGGTTGCTGTATTGACCTGGAGTCTTTGCTGTAACTGAGTTTAGTAAGGGGTAATCGGTAAATGAGAATCGGTGATACTCATCCCAAAAATCCCATTAATTACGTTACAGACCGCAACTTTAGGTTAATTTTTGTTCTTGACTAACTTTTACAAGTATTATAAAGCCTTAATTATATTAAGCTACATTTTACGAAAGTAAACAATTAGGTGAAGGATTATAAAGTAGTTCTCAATTGGGTCAGGTACTTAGGCTCTGGTTGTTAGGGAATAGGGAGCAGGGAGTAGAGAGTAGGGAGCAGCCCAGCCATTGGGGAGCCAGCGCCTTCATGATGGCTTCCCCTCCATGAGCGAGTCCATCAAGATTGGATAAGAAAATTGAATGTACTTGATAACTATGACAAATGCTATAAAGGTTGAGACTGGCTTTTGACCCCTTTAGGTCTACAACTAAAGCCCTACAACCGAGACCTCTGGAGCTAACCAGTTTGAGATACTACATTTGATATACTACAGCTGATTAACCGATAACCAACCAAATAACCTACCCTGCACTGGACACTAAAGGTGAACAACCGATTAACTTACGCTACACTGGATGTCAATGGGGAATAACCAAATAACCTTAATCCCTAGGATCGATTGCTGAGTTCTTCACATTTTGTTACAAATGTAGAAGTAACTCTCGCAGGATGCAAGATGGTTATGTTAGGTGGCTTCACCGGTACAAATAATTCTGGCACTGACTGGGGTGAACAGCTGCTCAATACTGTTGCCAGCAAGACCATTCGCCACCTGTTTACCACAAGCGAATCGGTAGATGTGTCTGTGCGCTGCTATCCCTCTAGCAAGTTGCTACAAGGTAGCATCGATAGTTTCAAAATGAGTGGTCGTGGTTTAGTGATTCGTCGGGAATTCCGGACAGAGGAGATGTCCTTTGAAACCGATGCTGTCTCTCTGGATTTCAGCTCAGTGCTTCAGGGTAAGATTTCTCTGAAACAACCTACTCAAGCGATCGCTCAAGTTATTCTTACTGAAGCTGACATCAACCAATCCTTTAAAGCACAACTAGTAAGAAAGCGGCTGGAAAACCTTTCTACACCAGCCTTAACCGCACTATCTGGTGGTGCTCCGGTTTCCTTTACTGAGGTGCAAGTGCAGCTGCAACCGAACAATGGTCTACGGTTATTTGCTAAGGCTGATCTACCGAATTACGGCATAGTACCGATTAGTATGACATCTACCATCGGAGTAGAGCGGCGACGGCGGATTTTGTTTAAAGACTCCCAGTTTCAAGCTAATGAAATACCAGAGTCGTTACAAGAAATATCTCAAACTTTGACAGTAGCCCTGGATGAGATCTTGAACAATATGGTGGATCTAGACCGCTTCAACCTTGATGGTGTTACTATGCGCATCAATCGTCTAGAGACCCAGGGTAAAAAGCTAGTTTTCAGTGGCTATGCCCAAATCGATCACATCCCCAATAATCCTTGACCGGTCAGCCGTCAGTGGTCAGCCTTTAGCTGATAGCTGATACGCGACACGCTGATAGCTGATAGCTTACAGAAAAACTCAGACAGGGGTTAAATTTCATCGGGATTAATACCCATCTGTCGTAACCGTTCTGCTAGTTGTTGAGCTCGTTGTTGAGCCAGTTCCTTCTGTTGACGTTCTTGTTCAGCTCGTTGGTGTTCCTGTTCAGCTCGTTGGTGTTCCTGTTCAGCTCGTTGGTATTCTTGTTCGGCTCGTTGCCGTTCTTGTTCGGCTCGTTGCCGTTCTTGTTCGGTTCGTTCTGCGTTAGTGGCAATCCAATTTCCATCTTGATCATACCAACGTAGCCACAACCGATTCAATCCCCGATATTCCCCAAGCCATAGCCCTAAACCCAATTGCAACTCAGGGATCCAAAATTGGGAATTATCTATTGTTTGGGGTTGATAGCTGCCGCCATCTAAGTGAAAGATTTTTAATTCGTTGGTGACTCGCTCAAAGGTGATATAGTAGGGAATTGCTAAAATCTGCTCGTACACTTCCCATTTCGTTGGTGGTTCTCCCGTTCGTTCACTGTAACCAAGGTCTTGATCTCTGGTGCTGGCAGAGAGAAACTCTATCGCCACAATTGGTCTGACTTCTTCTTGCCAGATCACATAACTCATTCTGAGCTCTCGTCCCTGGTAGAATCGGGAAATCCCTACTACCGCAAACCAATCCGGTCGTTTGTACCAAGCGGTATGGTTGGGGTCATAATATAAATTTAAGTCACTGGCCACAAACACCCTTTCGCTGTCATAATTGGGAGGGCGAAATGTTTCACTACACAGTTGTGGTTGCCAAAGATGAAATTCGTCAGGCAAACCCGGCTCCTCGGGATCTTCACTGGGTAAATCATACATGGTGGGCAGGGTTTCTTTAGCCGGATGAGGGAGAATAACTTTTTTAAATGAGGGTTTGGCAAGTGACATGAGATGACCTCAATTTTTCCGACTGATGAGTTTGATCTTAGCAACTGCCGGTAAGCATTTAGCCCTCAGCTGTCAGCTGTCAGCTGTCAGCCATCAGCTGTGCTCCCTGTTCCCTGTTCCCAAAGCGTACCCCCGTTTCCCTTATAAAAGAGGGACTTTGAGCTTGAGAAGCGTACCTCATACATCCCATAAACGCTATATTGGACTTTCCTGCTCCCGACTCCCTCGGTGCGCTTTCCGCATCTAATTATTAAATTCGCCACGGGTCGCACCGCTCCCTACTCCTTTTACTTTATAATTATAGATAAACCAAAAAACAACTACCAATATCATGCTAGATTGGTTAGCAGTTTGGGGAATTTCTAGTGCTGGTGGCTATCTCGCCAAAGAGGTGATTGGTCCGTTGGCCAAAGAAGCTCTAGAAGACTACACCAAAGAGTTTTTCAAAGAGTCTATCAAAGAGTATACTGGACTATCGGATCAAAATACCCAAAAATTTTTGGTCAAGCCTTAAAATAATTCGTGGCTTTATTGGAAGAAGAATTGGAAGATGCTGATTTATCTAAGCAAAAATTAAAACCGTATAGTAAACCTCTCAAGCAGTATATTAAACATAAATCCATTAAAGCTATCCTGGGCAGTGCGTTCAAGTATGGCTGTTAAGGAATAGATACCGATATATTAGCGAAGACTTAGATTGAGCTTGACTTATTAGAATTACCGGAAGGATTTGATTGGCACTATGTACTATATTGGTAAAAGCTATCTCAAGAAAGGAAAAAAAAAGAACAATAAGAAAGTAAAAAATAAAAATATTATTCGGGAATCAGAGCAGTTACGGCCTATTCGAAATTCCCAAACCTTGGAAGCGATCGCAGAAAACACTAAACCAGAAATTACCCCAGATTTTGAATTAAAAAAATATCAGGAAGCACTCCTAGAGAGCTATGGTAATCTCAAATTGGATAGTTTGGATACTAGTGGCTGTGCTTATAATGAACTAAAACTCTGGAATATATTTATCCACCAAAATGTGCAAGAGGTTCATGACTTGATGCCGGAGGGGATTCATGAACTGCCTAAGGATGATTATCGAAAACTGCAAGAGAGTGGTGAATTAGATATCGAAATTGACCAAAAGGAGTTGCAACGAGCTAGAAAGGATTATTATCAACAGCCAATTAAATCCGTATTGGATGTAATTAAGGACTCTCAAGGCTATCGCTATTTGGTGGTTTTAGGAGACCCAGGCTCTGGTAAATCTACCTTGCTGCAATATTTAGCATTGGAGTGGGCAAGAACTGATCTAACTACTGAAAGTTCTCTACGGATTCCGTTACTGATTGACTTACCCACTTATATCCGGAATCGCGATAGTGGACAGTGTCAGAATTTCTTGGAATTCTGCCATCAAAGTAGTGGAACGATATGTCATCTCAATCAAAATAAACTTGATGATAAGTTAAAGGCGGGTATTGTCTTAGTGATGTTTGATGGCTTGGATGAAGTGTTTGAGCCAGGGAAACGAGAGGATATAATTACTGATATTCATCGCTTTACGAATAATTATCCTAAGGTAAGAGTAATTGTGACATCTCGGGTAATTGGTTATAAACCTCAACGGCTACGGGATGCTGATTTTCGTCATGTAATGCTCCAAGACTTGGAGTCGGAACAAATTCAAACGTTTATCCAGCAGTGGCATGAGTTAACCTTTACTGATCAAGTCGATAAAGTTAGGAAACAGGAGCGCTTACAAAAAGCAATAAAGACATCCTCTCGGATTCGAGAACTGGCGCAAAATCCCCTATTACTAACCATGATGGCAATCCTGAACCGCAATCAAGAATTGCCTCGTGACCGCTCTGAACTCTATAACCAATCTTCTCGCTTACTGCTCCATCAATGGGATGTGGAACTAGCATTACTAGAAGATAATCCTGTTGACCCGAAGACTATTGATTATCAAGATAAGCAACAGATATTGGGAAAAGTGGCATATTTCATGCAGGGGAATCAAGGGGGATTAGCGGGAAATTTGATTAGTGGGGAAGATTTAGAAAGAATTATCAAAGAGGAGCTGAAGTTACGGGAGGTTAGTAATCCTAAAGCTGTTGCTAAGGTAATGATTAATCAGTTGCGCACCCGCAATTTTATATTTTGTTCAATGGGAGCAGATTACTACGCTTTTGTGCATCGGACATTTTTGGAATATTTCTGTGCTCGGGAATTTGTCAGGAAATTTGAGAAAAAGCAGGAGATTTCCCTAGCACAGTTGAAAACTGAGGTATTTGGTAAGCACTGGCGGGATGAATATTGGCATGAAGCGCTGCAGTTGATTGTGGGCATGATTGATTCTACCAAAGGTGGAGAGATTATTGAGTATTTGATGGCACAAGGTGGAGTAGAGGATGATTTTAATAATTTATTTCTGGCAGGGGATTGTTTATCTGAGGTTAGGAATCGGTATGAGATTAAATCAACGAATATTGGATTACTGAATCGCGTCAAAGACTTAATTCATTATGATCTAAATTATACTGATAACAAGTATGGAGATGAGGCCAACTTAGTCCGTGATATTCGCACTAAAGCTGTGGTAGCAGTAGCCACCCATTGGCAAGACCACCGAGATACCTTAGCCCTACTTAAAAAATTGGCTCGCTCGGATGCTGATAGGTATGTGCGAGTTAGAGCAATTGAACAGTTAGTTCAAGGTTACAAAGACCACAAAGATACCTTAGCCCTACTTAAAAAATTGGCTCGCTCGGATAAAAATTTGTGGGTGCGAGTTAGAGCAATAGAACAGTTAGTTCAAGGTTACAAAGACCACAAAGATACCTTAGCCCTACTTCAAGAATTGGCTCGCTCGGATAAAAATTTTTCGATGCGAGTTAGAGCAATAGAACAGTTAGTTCAAGGTTACAAAGACCACCGAGATACCTTAGCCCTACTTAAACAATCGGCTCGCTGTGATACTGATTCGAGTGTGCGAGTTAGAGCAATTGAACATTTAGCTAAAGGTTATAAAGACCACCAATATACCTTAGCCCTACTTGAACAATCGGCTCGCTGTGATACTGATTCGGATGTCCGATGTAGAGCAATAGAACAGTTAGTTAAAACTTACAAAAACAACATAGATACCTTAGACATACTTCAAGAATTGGCTCGCTCTGATACTGATTCGTGGGTGCGATGTACAGCAATTGAACAGTTAGTGAAAGCTTACAAAGACCACCGAGATACCTTAGCCTTACTTCAAGAATTGGCTCGCTCTGACCAAGATTGGCAGGTGCGAGTTAGAGCAATAGAACAGTTAGCTAAAACTTATAAAGACGACCAAGATACCTTAGCCCTACTTCAAGAATTGGCTCGCTGTGATACTGATTCGGATGTTCGATGTAAAGCAATTGAACAGTTAGCTAAAAGTTACAAAGACGACCAAGATACCTTAGCCCTACTTCAAGAATTGGCTCGCCATGATACTGATTCGTGGGTACGAATTACAGCAATTGAACAGTTAGCTAAAGCTTACAAAAACCACGGAGATACCTTACCCCTACTTCAACGATGGGCTCGCTGTGATACTGATTCGACTGTGCGAGTTACAGCAATTGAACAGTTAGCTAAAGCTTACAAAGACCACGGAGATACCTTAGCCCTACTTCAACGATGGGCTCGCTGTGATACTGATTCGACTGTGCGAGTTAGAGCAATAGAACAGTTAGCTAAAGGTTACCAAGACCACCGAGATACCTTAGCCCTACTTCAACAATGGGCTCGCTGTGACCAAGATTGGCAGGTGCGAGTTACAGCAATAGAACAGTTAGCTAAAGGTTACCAAGACCACCGAGATACCTTGGCTCTACTTCAAGAATCGGCTCGCTGTGATACTGATTCGGATGTGCGATCTACAGCAATTCAACAGTTAGCTCAAGGTTGGAAAGACCAGCCTTGGTTATTTGAATTTTTATGGGATGGCACTCTTCATGAACCCTTTGAACGTAAAGAAGATTGGGATGACAATCCTCGACAAGTAGCTCTTAATGCCATCCTGGAATATTATCCTAACCATTCCGAAACCCGATCTTTATTGCAGGATAGAGCAAAGCATGACTCAGATCCTCAACTGCGGAAGTTTGCTAAGGAGAATTTAAAATCAAGAATTTAGAATTAAGAATGAAGAATTTAGAATTTAGAATGTAGAATGTAGAATTTAGAATGAAGAATGTAGAATTTAGAATGAAGAATGAAGAATGAAGAATGAAGAATTTAGAATTTAGAATTTAGAATTAAGGCGTAGTGGACTGACACAGCTAATTTGGTGCATTAGAATCTGCCATCTCTTCCTCTTCAAACACTGGATAAAGATGTTTAAGTTTGACTCTGGCATCCGGGGTTGAAAAATGCCAAATTACTTGACTGGCTGT